>JAGPEW010000013.1 GCA_018056825.1 Candidatus Sordicultor aquaticus | reverse complement strand
ATCATTTGAGGCTATTAGAAAATTCCTTTTGCATCTTAGGGTTATAAAGAGGATAACAAGGATATTTCCTATATTTCCAGAAAGCAAGCCGAGAGATACTACATGAAAGGCCATCTTTTCGGTACGTTCTTCAAGATAATTTACCATTATCTCCTTGGTAATTCCAAAAGAAAGACTCTATAAGACAGCGTTTTTTATAGGTTTCCTGATGTGTGTTTGGCGAGGATCTACTTTTAAATTTTTGGAGAATACTAAAAATAAAATTCCCTGAGCTAAAAGTTAGGATCGCACGCCCGACACAAACTGTATTCCCGATGGCAAAAAAGGAATTTGTAGAGAATGGGGTAAGATTTGTAGGGGTAGATAAATTTCTAATACTCTGCAAAAGAGAACATTTTTAAAAACACCCTAAAAAATTTGACAAGTTTAAAAAATAATGATATCTTTAGTAAAAATTTATCTTAAAGGCTATAATGTGAGAAAAAAAATTACGATTAAGGATATAGCTCAAGAGCTGAATGTTTCAGTGGCTACCGTGAGTCGGGCCTTAAACGGTGAAAAGGGAGTCAATCCTGATTTGCGGAAAAAAGTGGTTAAAAAGGCTCAAGATATGGGATATTTTCGCTGGTCTTCTCTCCAATTATTTAATGGAGAGCCTAAAAAAATAGCGGTTATTTTCCCAGAAAATGATTATTTTTGGGAAAGAGTGGAAAAAGGTGTTCAAGATGCTCAAGAATTATTACAGCACTTTGATATAGATCTGAAAGTTTTTCGCACTATGGGCCACAACTTATCTCAACAAAACCAATTGTTAGAAAACATTATGCAAAAAGAAGATATAGATGGTTTAGCTCTTGTTCCTGCTGATTTTACTCAGTTAGATTACTTTATTAACGCTTTATATCTTAAGGGTGTAGCAGTAACCACTTTTAACATAGATGCACCTTTAAGTAAAAGACTTTTCTATGTGGGACAGAACTCAAGTCAAGCAGGTAGAGTAACAGGAAAAATATTTGCTAGTCTTTTGAAAGGCAAAGAGGGGAAAATTAGTATTTTAACTAGTAACAAACGAGCTCCTTCTCATATGGGCCGATGGCAGGGGTTAATCGATTTTGTTCACAAAAATGATATGCCTTTAGATGTTTCTCAGGTAGTAGAGGCTAAAGATGATGAAGAATCTTACGAGGTTACTAGAGACAAACTCCTCGAAGAGAAAGATTTGCTGGGTATTTTTGTTTCTACTGCTTTTGGAAATATAGGAGTGGGTAAAGCTTTAAAAGAAAAGGGGAAAAAAGAGCTAGTGGTGATAGGTAACGATTTAGGAGAAGGGTGGATTCCTTATATTAAAGAAGGAATTATTGACTGCTGCCTTTTTCAAGCTCCTTATCTGCAAGGATATTTAACCTTGGTATTCTTGGCTAAGTTTTTGCTCTTTGAAGAAAATCCTCCCGATAAAAACATTTTTCTTCCCATTATTCCTGTTTTTTCCGAAAATCTGGATGGAGACTTTTTGAATTTTGAACGGTGTGTGACAAGACATGCTTCTCTAACTTATCAGTTCTCAGAGATAGACCAAAGGGAGGAGTTTTTACCTTCTATTATTGATTATAAGGAGGTGAGGTAAGGGAAACTAATTCTATATTTTGGTTTTTAAGTTTCTCTAAGGTTAAAATACTTTAAAGGAGGAATGTAGACCGTGAAGAAGGTAGTTAGTTTATTAGTGATTTTGTTGCTGGTGTGGGGGGTTAGTGCCTTGGCTTTTGCTGGAGAAGTAGAAAAATCTTTCTGGGGAACTACTAAAGAAGGAGCACCAATAGACCTTTACACTCTTACGAATGATAACGGAGTTATGGTGCAATTGACTAATTATGGAGCTACAGTGGTATCTCTTTATGTCCCGGATAAAGAAGGTAATTTAGATGATGTAGTATTAGGTTTCGATAGCGTGTCCGATTATGAGAAGCCCGACCCTTACAATCCTTATTTTGGTGCCACAATAGGACGGTATGGTAACCGAATCGCCGGTGGGCAATTCACCATAGATGGGAAAACTTATACTCTGGCGCAGAATAATGGTCCCAACCATTTGCACGGAGGCTTAAAAGGATTTAAGGACCAGATATTTGAAGGTATTCCTATGAAAACTCCTGAAGGCCCAGCAGTCCGGTTTAAATATTTGAGCCATGATGGAGAAGAGGGATATCCCGGAAATCTGCAAGTGAGCGTTACTTTTACATTAACCAACGATAACGAATTGAAAATAAAATATTTGGCTACCACCGATAAACCTACAGTAGTTAATTTAACCAATCATAGTTATTTCAACCTTGCCGGAGAAGGTTCAGGCAATATCTTGGACCACGAGTTGATGATTGTGGCTGATAACTATACTCCTGCCGATGATACACTTATTCCTACAGGAATTGCTCCCGTAGCAGGAACTCCTCTTGATTTTACTACTCCTCATAAAATAGGAGAGCGGATTGAGCAATTACTTCGTAAAGAAGGAGACGATCCTTTTAAAGGTTATGACCACAACTTTGTGCTCAATAACCAGACTGGAGAACTGGCTTTAGCTGCTCGGGCTAAAGAAGCTACTACCGGCCGGGTAATGGAAGTTTATACTACTGAGCCTGGAGTTCAGCTTTACACTGGAAATTGGGTGAATACTCGAGGGAAAGAGGGAAAACTCTATGGACAATATTCTGGTTTTTGCCTGGAGACTCAGCACTATCCCGATTCTCCTAACCATCCTGATTTTCCCTCTACAGTTTTAAGACCGGGTGAAGTTTATTCTACGTTAACTATTTACAAGTTTTTGGTAGAAGAGTAAGTTTTAATTCCTCCCCTACTTTAGAAGTAGGGGAGGAATTAAAGGGAGAGTGACAATGGACTCTAAGGAAAGAGTTAAAATTGCTCTCGAGCACCGCGAGCCAGACCGAGTACCAGTTACTGCTAGTTTTACTCCTGAATTTGCCCAACGTCTGCGGGATTATGTTGGTTTACCCTCTCAGTTTTCCAATCCTCATGGAGGAGAAGTTCACGATTTAGAAGAAATCCTGGGGCTGGATATAATCCAGTATGCGGTAGGAATAGGTAATTCTTTCTATGCTTCAGAGGAGAAAGAATACACTTGTGATTGGGGGATAAAATGGCGGCAGGTAGAATACGAGACCCCTTTTGGGAGGGGCCACTATACTGAAATAGCTGAACATCCTTTAGCTGGTGATAGGCTCTATCAATATGTTCCTCCTGACCCTCACCGAGAGGAGCTTTACACTCCTTTAGGAAGGGTGATGGAAAAATATGGTGAAGAGTATTTCATCTTAGGAGTTACAGTATGTACTATTTTTGAAGCTTCCTGGTATTTGCGAGGGATGAGCCAGTTACTTATGGATATGATAGAGGATGAAGAAAAAGCTAATTATGTTCTAGATATTCCCTTTCATTTTCACTTAGAAGCAGCTAAAAGATTGGTGAAAATGGGGGTAGACGGCATCTGGTTGGGAGACGATGTAGGGTCGCAGAAGGGAATGTTGATATCTCCAGAGTTGTGGCGAAAATACTTAAAACCCCGAATGGCTACCATCTGTCAGGAATTAAAAAGTATCAATTCTCAAATAAAGATTGCCTATCATAGTGATGGGAACATTTATCCCATTATTCCCGAACTAATAGAAATTGGAATAGATGTTCTCAATCCGGTGCAACCTCAAGCTATGGATCCGGCTTTTTTAAAAGAGCGTTATGGAGACAGACTCTCTTTCTGGGGAACTATTGATGAGCAATATACTCTTCCTTTTGGGACTAAAGAAGAGGTGGAGAGAGAAACAAAGGAGAGGATAAAAGTAATGGCTCCGGGAGGTGGTTTTATCATTTCTCCTACTCATCATGTACAGTTAGATACCCCTCTCGAGAATTTCTTTACTTTTTTAGAAACAGTTAAAAAGTATGGCTGTTATCCCCTCAGCTTTTAGAGTAAAATAAGTAGAGAAGGAGGTGAGATTTTGGGTTTGGGGGATTAAAAGCCATTTTAAGTAGTTTATCAAATTTAAAAGGAGGTTTAACTCATGAAAAAAGCTCATTGGTTAGTTATATTTTTGGTAATAAGTGTGTTGGTGTTAAGTAGTAGTTTTGCTTTTGCCCAGGGTAAGAGATTTGAAGGGATTAAAATACGTTTCTTCTGTGGCGGTGCTCCGGGAGACCCCTTTGCCAGCGTAGTTTATAAGGGAGCACAATTTGCCCAAGAAGATTTAGGATGTAACGTAGAATATGTCTTTTCTGGTTGGGATCCTCAACAAATGGTGGTCCAGTTTAAAGAAGCAGTGGCTTCTGATGTAGATGGTATTGCTATTATGGGACATCCCGGTGATGATGCTCTGGAAACTCATATTGATGAAGCTTTCAGCAAAGGTATCATAGTGACCTCTCAAAACACCACCCTTCCCCGGGCGGAAGAAAAGTATAAAGCTCGCGGATTTGGCTATGTAGGACAGGAACTTTATGAATCAGGAGTCACCTTGGGTAAAGGATGCATAAGTATGTTTGATTTAAAATCTGGAGATCGAGCTATGGTTTGGGGATTGCTTTCTCAGCCTACTCGAGGATTAAGAACTAAAGGAGTTATAGATGCCTTGGAAGAAGCAGGACTGACAGTAGATTATATAGAAATTTCTCCTGAGGTTAACGCTGACGCTCCTTTGGGCGTTCCTATTTTTACTGGCTATGTTTCTTCTCACCCCGATGTAAAATTAGTGGTTACTGACCATGGTTCTTTAACTGCTACTATGCAAACTTTCTTCCAGGCTGCCGGTTTAGGGCCAGATGATGTGGTAGGAGCTGGTTTTGACCTCTCATCTGCTACTTTGGAAGCTATTCGCAGTGGATATACTGATTTAGTTTTGGATCAGCAGCAGTTCTTGCAAGGCTATCTTCCTGTTCTCCAGTTATGCATGAGCATTAAGTATAAATTTTCCGGACTTCACATTGATACCGGCTCCGGTTTGGTTCACGCTGGGAATGTGGAAGAAATTGCTCCTTTGGTAGAGGAGGGAATCAGATAATTGGCTGAACCATCTGAAGTTCTGGTTAAAATGGCTAATATTTGCAAATCCTTTGGGCATGTAGAGGTATTGCGAAATGTTAACTTTAAAGTAGGATACAACGAAGTAGTGGGTCTTTTGGGAGACAATGGTGCAGGAAAATCTACTTTGATTAAGATTTTAACCGGGGTTCACCGTCCTGACCGGGGAGAGATTTACTGGAAGGGGCAGAAGCTAGAAGATTATTCAGTAGCCAAAGCTCGAGACTTGGGGGTTGAAACTGTCTTTCAAGAAAGGGCGCTATGTGAGAAGCATGCTATATGGAGAAACATATTTATGGGAAGAGAAATAACCAAGTTGGGAGGCTTTGTTGATAGTCAAAAAGAAAGAGAAGAAACAGAAAAAATTATGAAAGAACTTATGGGTTTTACTTCTTCTGCTCTTTCGGTGGATTCTGAGGTTGGAGACCTCTCGGGAGGAGAAAAACAAGGGGTAGCCATTGCTCGAGCTTTGTATTTCCAGGCTGACCTCATCATCCTCGATGAACCCACCACTGGTCTTTCTCTTTCTGAGACCCAAAAAGTGTTAAACTTTGTGGAAGATATAAAAAGACAAGGAAAATCTGCTATATTTATTACTCACAATATCTATCATGTTTATCCGGTAGCTGACCGTATAGTAATTTTAGACCGAGGTAGAGTGGTGGGTGAGTTCGAAAAAGCAGAGGTTTCTCTAGAAGAATTAGTAAATAAATTATATCTGGTGGCTCAGACGGGAAGTCTTAACAATCAGGGAGCTGTATCTTCACCACCTGGGTCAGGAAAAGATGATCTTCAATCTCTCATGCCTTAAAAGAATTTGAACCTTTGAGCTAGAACAATATTGATGTAGGAGTAGAGTAGAATCATTGGAGGATTCTTCTCTACTCCTAAAACTAGGATTAGAGTAGGGGGACTCTGGATGAAAAAGGAGCAAGGTATATTTTCTCAGCATCAGTTACAAATTAGTGTTCTGTTAGTTTTTTTTGGGGTTTTAGTTCTTTTTGTTATTGGTAGTCCACAGACTTTTCTTTCTGGTAATATTTACTATGCTTTTATGTCCAATATCCCCTTCTTTGGTATTTTAGCACTCTCCTTGACGCTGGTCGTAATATGCGGGGATATGGATCTTTCTTTTCCCTCCATTATGGGATTTTCCGGATACATATTTACTGTAGCTTTTCATGCTACTCAAAGCGTAGGATTAGCTTTATTGTTTTCTCTCTTAGTAGGTTTAGGAGCCGGGTTAATGAATGGTTTAATAATAGTGAAACTACACCTCCCTTCTTTGGTGGTGACCATTGGTACTCAATTCTTTTGGGCTGGTGCCACTCAGGTTTTAAGTGGAGGGTTAGGGAAAACCCTGGTTCCTACTAAAGCTAGTTCCTTATACCCATTGTTTGTGGGTAGAATTGGAGGGAAGCTACCAGCTCAAATGCTTTGGATGGTAGCGATTGCTTTTATAATTTGGTTAATTTTGAATCATCACCGCTTTGGAGCTCATATTTATTTTACTGGTGACAATCCTCATAGTGCTCGGGTTATGGGAGTTAATGTAGACCGGGTGAGAATGTTAGTCTTTACTCAAATGGGTATTTTTTCTGCTTTTGCCGGGATATTAGCCAGTTTGGAAGTGGTTTACTTCTGGCCCACCCTGGGACAGGGATATATGTTAAAAACTATGGCAGCTGTATTTTTAGGAGGAACTCCAGTAACTGGAGGAGTGGGAACGATTTTTGGTACTTTTATGGGCGCTATAATTATTGGTATGTTGGAAGCAGGCATTATTGCCATGGGGATGACTGGATTCTGGACTCAACTGGTGTATGGTTTAATAATCGTAGTATCTGTAGCTATGTATTCGATTATGGGGAGGAGAAAGTAGGCCTATAAGCCGAGTTCTGTATTCCCGTAGGAACGACAACCATCTATCTGGGGGGTTAGTTACCTAACCCCCTCGAGCGGCCAACCCGAAGGTCAGCGAGCCACCTCATCCCTTCCTATTTGGCCTTGCTCCGGGTAGGGTTTGCCAGGCACGCCGATTGCTCGACGTCCGGTGAGCTCTTACCTCGCCTTTTCACCCTTGCCTTTTATGGCGGTATTTTTTCTGTGGCACTTTCCGGGAGTTGCCTCCCCTGGGTGTTACCCAGTACCCTGCTCTGTGGAGCTCGGACTTTCCTCAGGATTTCTCCTGCGGTTGCCCGGCCTACTTCCTCCATACTTTAAAACTCAATTTTTGAGTTAATATTTCCGAAGCTAAATGGTCAGCTTTTTGGTTTTCTTCTCTAGGTATATGGGAAATCTCAAAATAACCGAGCTTTTGGATTTTACTCTGTGCTTCTTGGTAGAGAGGAATTAAATTAGGAGACTTTACCTGATATAGGTGGTTTATCTGCTTTACTAGGAGTTGACTATCAGAGAAAACCCGAAGTTTTTTCCCTTTCTGGCTAATCACTTGGTCTAACACTGCAAGCAAAGCTTGATATTCTGCCTCATTGTTAGTAGCGATGCCCAGTCGGACAGCGGTTTCCATAATTATATTTCCTTCTCCATCTCCTAAAACAAAAGCATAAGAACTTTCTCCGGGGTTTCCTTTCGATGCTCCATCGATAAAAGCAATGAGCTCTTTATTTTCGGTGAAGGAATCGACCACAGTTAGGACACCGGACCAGTGCTTCTCCCTTGCGAACATTTTTTACTATGGCTAAGGGAACAGTTAAGTTACATCCTTCACAGGTTTCTCCGCTTAAATAAGTTATGGGATTAGGGAATTTTCTTCTCAATTCTTCATAAGTAGAAATTATCTCTTCAGGTAGATAAGCAATTATTTTCTTTCTTTCTTTCTCTTTTTCTAAAACTAAAAGTTTTTCTCTTTCTAATTCTTCTTGTAACTTACAGAGCAGGTCGAGAAGAGTTTTTTCTTTTTGGGAATAAAATTGGTTTTTTTTCTGGATTTCTTCTTGTAACTCTTCAGTGCTTTCTAAAGAAGCGATAATGGTGTCTTCTAAAGAGTTTTTGCTTTCTTCCAATTTTTCTATAGTTTTCTCCCACTGAGATAACTCTTTGGGAGAGTTTACCTCCCCGCTATATAGTTTGTTTTTGGTAGTTTTTAATTTCTCTTCCACTTCTTTCAATTCCAGCTCTTCCTTAGCTAACTTAAGGCGAACTTTTTCAAAGTTACGCTTTTTATTATCTAAGTTAACCTTTAGGTCTTCTAATTGTTTGTTAACATCAGCTATTTCTTCTTCTTTTCTGATTATTTTCTTTTTTTTGTTATCTATATTAAGGTCGATGTCCTGTAAAGCTAAAAGCATGTCTAAAAATTCACTCATTATTATCCCTCAATCTCAAAATTTAATTCTACTTCTAATCCTTGTTCTTTAAATCTTTCTTTTAGATTATAATAAACTTCTTTTAGGGCTCTTCTTTCTCCTTCCTCATGAGGTATGGAGTAATAGGTTATACCCCATAAGTTTAGCTTTGCTATGTCGTGATGAGAAAGCTCCCCGCTTAAGAAAACTTGAGGTTTCTCTTGGATTATCTTTTCCAAGAGACTTTTTCCACTTCCCGGGCAAAGAGCTATCTTCTGATAGGTAGTGGGAGAGCTATCATCGGGATAATAAGCTGCGAAGGGAAAAGCAAGAGATAATCTCTCTTCTAAATCTTTTTGAGAAATGTTTGAAGATAAAGTGACTATTCTCCCCAAACCTACGTCTCCGAAAGAAAAAAGAGGATAGACATCAATAGCTGGTTGTTCATAGGGATGAGAAATAAAGATGGCTTCTACCACCTGAGATAAATAACTTTCTTCCACATTGACTTCTATTCGCACTTCTTCCACTTCTTCTCTTTCTCCCACTTTTCCCAGAAAAGGGTGAGCTCCTGCTTGAGGTCGGAAAGTTCCCTTCCCGGAGAGGAGAAAGCTACATTCTTCATAGTTACCTATTTTCCCCCCTCCCGAGGAGAAAATAGCTTCTAGAACTTTCTCTCGGTGAGAAAGAGGAACAAAGGTAACTACTTTAAATTCTCGAGGAGAGTAAGGCTCAATAGGTTGTGCTTTTCCTTCCAAAGATAAAATCTTTATCCACTGTTCGGCTAGACCGCCTTTAGCGCTATCTAAATTGGTATGATGGGCCAGGACAGATATTTTTCGGTGGTAGAGTTCATTCAACATAGAAAGCCAAGGGTCATCAATGGAAAAAGAAGTAACTGGTTCCCAGATGGGGGGGTGATGAAGATAGAGAAAATCATAGCTTTCTTCTATCACCTGATGAAACACTCGGGGGTTAAGCTCTAAAGCTACCAATATTTTTTCTACCTGATTTTGTCCTTTAATTTGCAAAGGAGGGGGGTCAGAAGGTAAAGCAAGAGAGGAAGGGAAAAGTGTTTCCCAGAAACTAATGACAGTTTCTAATTTTTCCATCTTTTCTCCCTTAGAATGAGTGGTGGGCCCACCCGGATTCGAACCAGGGACCGACCGGTTATGAGCCGGCTGCTCTACCGCTGAGCTATGGGCCCTCAAGGCAGATTAAATATTACCACATTCTTGTTTTCTTATCAAGAAGGGAAAAGGCCTGAGTCAACTCATTGTAGGAGTATTTTTATTTTTCC
>JAGPEW010000012.1 GCA_018056825.1 Candidatus Sordicultor aquaticus | reverse complement strand
TGTCCAGTTTCTCGCGACGACAAAAGGAGAACATAAAGGTCCTAAGGAAAACCATAATCAAAAGGTGATTAAGTTTTTTATTGCCTCTAATTTCTTTTCTCCTATACCTTTTACCTTAAGAAGGTCATCAGGACGAGAAAAAGCACCATTTTGCTCCCGGTATTCAATGATCCGCTGAGCAATTACTTCTCCAATTCCCGGTAAAAATTCTAAATCTTTTTGAGAAGCAGTATTAACATTTACTAGCTGAAAAGCTGATGGCGCTTGGGAAACTGTAGCTTTTTCCTCTGGAGAGGGTGCAAAAGAAGAGGGAATAGATATTCTTTGTCCATCATAAACCGGAAGAGCCAAGTTCAAAGCCTCAGTTTGAGCATCTTCCCTCACTCCGCCCGCTAATTCAAGAGCTTCAAAAATGCGAGTTCCAGGCGTAACTTGGTAGATTCCCGGAGAATTCACTGCTCCATCTATTTGAATAACTAACGATGTTTCTTCGCTATTCTCACTAATTTTAGGAGGAGAAAGATTTCTCCAGGCTATGAATCCTAGGCCCAAAACAGTTGCTAAAGAAATTAAGAGAAGTGCTAATCTTTCCTGTCGGGAAAAGTCCACCTCATCCCACCACTATATTGATTAATTTATCTGGCACGTAGATGCTTTTCTTTATCTTTCCATGATTGAGCCAATTTTTCACTTTCTCATCTTGTAAAGCTTGGGTCAGGACTTCTTCTTCAGAAGAACCCCGAGGAACCACCACTTTACTACGCACCTTACCATTGATTTGTACTATAACTTCTATTTCTTCTTCGTATAATTTTTCTTCTTGATAAGTAGGCCAAGCCTCCGTAGAAAGTAAACTCTTCTCCCCTAAGAGCTGCCAGAGCTCTTCACTCAGGTGAGGAGCAATAGGGTTTAAAAGAGAGACTAAAGTTTGAGAGGCAGAAACTAACATTTCTTTCTCTTTAGAATTAATTCCTTTTTCTTCTACAAACCGCATATAATCACTCATCTCATTTAAGAGCTCCATTAAAGAGCTAATAGCGGTATTAAAATGAAACTTCTCTTTAATATCTCGAGTCACTCGAAAAACAGTTTGATGTATTTTACGCTCCAAACCTTTTATTTTTTCTTCATCCACTGTTGATTCTTGGGTAGGAAGGTTGACAATCTCGTTCACCACCCTCCAAACTCGGCTAAGAAAGCGAAAGGCTCCTTCTACTCCCTGGTCCGACCACTCCATATCTGCTTCGGGAGGTCCGGCAAAGAGTATAAACACCCTTACCGTATCAGCGCCAAAACGGTTAATGATCTCCCGAGGACTTACTGTATTCCCTTTAGATTTGGACATTTTGACCCCGCCCTTGGTAATCATACCTTGAGCAAAAAGGTTAGAAAATGGTTCTCGAAATTTAACCAAACCTAAGTCATACAACACTTTGGTAAAGAAGCGAGAATAAAGGAGATGAAGAATGGCGTGTTCCACCCCTCCTATATATTGATCCACTGGCATCCAATAATCAACATTTTCTTTAAGGAATGGCTTATCTTTGGCCTCCGGAGAAGTGTAGCGCAAATAATACCAAGAAGAACAAACAAAGGTATCCATAGTATCAGTCTCTCGTTTAGCTCTTCCTCCACAACGAGGACAGGTAGTATTGACAAACTCCGGACTGCGAGCCAAAGGAGAAGGACCACCAGGTACAAAATCCACATTTTGAGGCAACAACACCGGTAAATCTTCTTCTGGCACCGGTACTTCCCCACAGTGTTCACAATACACTATGGGAATGGGTGCTCCCCAGTAACGCTGTCGAGAAATTAACCAATCTCGCAAGCGATAAGATACCGCGCCTTTACCTATCCCTTTTTCCTCCAAAAACTCTATTACTTTTCTTTTTCCTTCCTCAGACGGTAAACCAGAGAAAGAACCAGAATTTACCATAATTCCAGGCTCAGCAAGACAGTACTCATCTCCATCTATCTTTCTAATCACTGGTTTGATAGGAAGACCATATTTCTGAGCAAATTGATAGTCGCGTTCATCATGTGCTGGAACAGCCATCACCGCTCCTGTTCCATATTCTAAGAGAACATAGTCAGCTATCCAGATGGGAACTTTCTCTCCATTCACTGGATTTACAATATTCTGACCAATATACATTCCTTCCTTTTCAGTAACATCAGAAAGACGTTCCACTTCGCTTTTTCGAGCCATTTTCTTCCGGAACTCCTTTACTTTTTCTTCGTAAGGAGTCCCAGTCACTAACTTATCTACCAAAGGATGTTCAGGAGCCAGAACAAAGAAAGTCACGCCATAGATGGTATCAGGACGGGTGGTAAAAACAGTGATTTTTTCGCCATTTTCTAAGAGAAAATCAATATATGCTCCTTCGCTTTTACCTATCCAGTTCTTTTGCATAGTCAAAACTTTTTCCGGCCAATTTCCTAAAAGGGCCATATCTTTTAGCAAATCCTCGGCATAACGAGTAATTCGAAAATACCACTGTTCAAGTTTTTTGCGAACTACCGGCGTGCCACAGCGCTCACAAGCTCCATCTACCACCTGTTCATTAGCTAAAACGGTAGAACAAGAAGGACACCAGTTTACCGGGCCTTCTTTTTTATAAGCCAAACCATTTTTGTAGAAAAGGAGAAAAAACCACTGAGTGAAACGATAATAATCAGGCTCACAAGTTATGACTTCTCTTCTCCAATCGTAACTGATACCTAATCGCTTCAATATTTCCCTCATCCGGTTAATCTTGTCTTGCGTCCAAACGATAGGATGGATACCGTGTTGAATAGCAGCGTTCTCTGCTGGCAAACCAAAAGCATCAAAACCCATAGGGTGTAAAACATTATAGCCTTGACGTATAAAATAGCGAGCTACTACATCTCCAATTACATAATTCTTAACGTGACCCATATGAGGATCACCGGAGGGATAAGGAAACATTTCTAAAACATAGAATTTTTCCTTATGTTCATCCCTCTCTACTTCAAAGATCTTCTTTTCCTGCCAGATTTTTTGCCACTTAAGCTCTACTTTTGTAAAGTCATAATCCTGGAGCACTTTTAAACCTCCCATTAAAAAAAGCTCGCCCCCCCAAGGGGCGAGCTTATCATCTGGTGGAGCTGACGGGAGTTGAACCCGTGGCCTTCTCCACGCCAAGGAGACGCGCTCCCAACTGCGCTACAGCCCCTTACCTTTTAAAGCCTTATACATTATACGCAAACTGCCTCTATCCGTCAATGAGTTTCAGCTACTAATTTACTCAAAACTGCTTCCTCAAAAATCTGTCGCAGATTATCCTTGTTTACTCCCGAAAACACTTTCTCGTTAATCCGAATGTTAGGACCCTCAGTGCATTTTTCCAAACAGAAAGTGGCTCCCACACTCACTCTATCTTCTACCCCATATTCTTTAGTTAACTCTAATAGTTCTTGTAAGAGGTTATAAGAGCCTTTAAGGTAACAGCTAGTGCCCACACAAACTGCAATATCTACTTTCTGCGCACTTTGAGCTTCTTGAATACGAATCATCTCGTTGCTTATTCGACGACGAGAGTAATAATGAGTATGAAGATGGCTCTCTGCAACTTCACTATTAGCCTCCTTCAACCACTTTTCGTATAAGAATTTAATGGAGGGATTGTCTTGAGCTTTGCGAACTACGCTCAAACGGTCAGCATTGTAAAGACCTTCTGCCCTGCGGCGTAAAACTTCCTGATAATCAGGATACTCAAGTGGCATTCCTCCTCCTCCGATACAACCTCCAGGGCAATTCATCACTTCCACAAAGTCATAATGCCTCTCACCGTTTCTCATATCTCTTACCAGCTTCTGAGCATTGGCCAAACCATGAACAATGGCTACCTTGACTTTCCTTCCTCCAAAATCCACTTCTGCCTCTCTTACACTTTCCATACCTCTTACTCCCTTAAATTCTACCTCTTTTAGTTCCTGGCCAGTCAAGCGCTCATAGGCATATCTTAAGACTGCTTCTGTTACTCCTCCTGTTACTCCAAAAATAACTCCTGCTCCACTCCCTGCTCCTAGAGGAACATCAAAGGGAAGAGGATCTAATTGTTTGAAATCAATATTAGCAGTTTTTATCATTCTGATAGTTTCTTGAGCAGTCAAAACTATATCTACGTCAGGGATTTCATTGCGAATGAACTCTGGACGTCGAGCTTCGAATTTTTTAGCCGTACAAGGCATTATAGAAACAGAGACTATTTTCTCTAGAGGAACATTTTCTACTTGATAGATAAAATTCTTAATCACTGACCCGAACATTTGCTGTGGAGAACGAGCGGAAGAAAGATTTTCCAGATAAAAAGGATAATTTCTCTCCGCATATATTACCCAGGAAGGACAACAAGAGGTAAACTGAGGAAGCCTTTCTCCTTTTTGTAAGCGTCGGAAAAATTCTTCAGCTTCTTCTATTACAGTTAAATCAGCACTAAAAGCGGTATCATAAACCCGGTCAAAACCAATTTTCTTTAGAGCAGCTACAATTTTGCCCGTAGTGATTTCTCCCGGAGGAAGACCAAAAGCCTCTCCTATAGCCACTCTCACTGCCGGAGCAATTTGAGCCACCACTGTTAAATCCGGGTTAAGAACTGCTTTCCAGGCCTCATCTACTTCTGACTTCACTACTAAAGCACCAGTAGGACAACGAACGGAACATTGTCCACAATAAACACACTCTACTTCTGACAACTTTTTTCCAAAAGCGGGCTCCACTTTAGTTTGAGAACCTCGCTTAGTAAAATCATAAATTCCAATGTTCTCTATCTCTTTACAAGCTCGCACGCAATCTCCACAGAGGATACAACGATTAGGGTCTCGAACTAAAGAAAACGTAGAAGTATCTTTAGGTAACTTCTCTTTTCTCTCTCCAAACCGAACTTCATCTATTCCCAAAGAAGCAGCAATAGCTTGCAGACGACAATTAAGGTTTCTCTCACAAACGGTGCAATCTCTTTCGTGATTAGCCAGGTAGAATTCTACCATCATACGTCGAGCCTGAAGAACTCGAGAAGTAGTAGTTTTTATTACCATTCCTGGCTCAGGTGGAGTAGAACAAGCAGGCATAAGACCTCGTCCTTCTACCTCTACCAGGCACATTCGGCAAGCCCCATAAACGCTGAGGTCCGAATGATAGCAGAAAGTGGGAATTTCAATATCAGCTTTCCTAACCACTTCCAAAATATTTTTTTCACCATCTAAAGTTATTTCTTGCCCATCTACCACTACTGCCTTTTTGGCTATTTTTTCATTCATTTTCTTTTTTCCTCCACTCCACAGTTATGGAATCATAGGGACAGGCTTCAAAACAAGCTCCGCATTTGGTGCATTTTTCCTGATCTATAACATAGGGCACTCGAGGACGACCAGAGATACATTGCACCGGGCAAACCCGAGCGCACTTGGCACAAGAACGACATTTTGCTGGGTCAATTCGGTATTCTCTCATAGCCTGGCAAACATGAGCAGGGCAGACCCTATAGACCACGTGGTCTAAATACTCATCTCGGAAATAACGAAGAGTGGTAAGAACAGGATTGGGGGCAGTTTTACCTAAACCACACAAAGAAGCATCTCTTACCACTAGAGCGGTTTCTTCTAACAACTCTAAATCGGAAGTGGTGGCCTCCCCTTTTACTACTTTTTGTAACAAGCCTAACATATGTTTAGTTCCTTCTCGGCAAGGAACACATTTACCACAAGATTCATTCTGGGTAAAATTCATAAAAAACCGGGCTACTTCTGGAATACAGGTATCTTCATCCAGCACCACTAATCCACCAGAGCCCATAATGGCTCCTGCCCCGGATAGAGAATCGTAATCGATGGGTAAATCAAGATGCCTCTCCGTTAGACACCCTCCCGATGGTCCTCCAATCTGCACCGCTTTAAACTTCTTATCGTTCTGGATGCCTCCTCCAATATTAAAAATCAAATCTCGCAGGGTGATCCCCATAGGGACTTCTACCAAGCCAGTATTTTTGATTTTACCAGCCAGGGCAAAGGTTTTAGTTCCTGCACTATTCGCCGTACCAAAAGAGCGAAACCAGTCTGCTCCCCGGAGCATAATCACCGGCACATTAGCTAAAGTCTCTACATTATTAATTATAGTAGGTTTACCCCACAAGCCCCGATAAGCAGGATAAGGAGGACGAGGATTAGGCATACCTCTTTTCCCTTCGATAGAGGAAATTAAAGCTGTTTCTTCTCCACAGACAAAAGCTCCTGCCCCTTCTCGAACTATAATTCGGAAGGAGAAATTGCTACCCAATATGTTATCTCCCAAAAACCCAGCTTTTTCGGCTTCCTCTATAGCTTTTTTAAGGTGTTTTACCGCCAGAGGATACTCAGCCCGGACATAAATATATCCTTCCTGCGCTCCTATAGCATACCCAGCAATGGTCATACCCTCCAAAACCGAATGAGGGTCTCCTTCCATCACGCTTCTATCCATAAAAGCCCCTGGGTCACCTTCATCACCGTTACAGATAACGTACTTTTTATCTCCTTTAACCACTCGAGCAAATTGCCATTTTCTCCCAGTGGGGAAACCTCCTCCTCCTCTTCCTCGCAAGCCCGATTTGGTAATTTCTTCTATAACTTCATCAGGAGTTTTCTCGCTAATAACTCGAGCTAAAGCTCGATAACCATCTCGAACTAAATACTCATCTATATTTTCAGGGTCAATAGTACCGCAATTACGAAGAGTAATCTTAACTTGTTTTCGATAAAAAGGCACGTCTTTAAGATGAGGCCAATAACGAACTTCTCCATCCACTTCTTCCTGATAAACTAATCTTTCTACCACTTCCCCATTTTTTAGAGTTTTCTCTACTATTTCCTCTACATCTTCAGGATTAACTCTCAAGTAAAGAATTTCTTCTGGTTCTATTCTCACCAGAGGCCCAGCTTCACACAGCCCCATACAACCAGTTTTAACTAAGTGAGGATTTTCTTCTAATTTTTCTACTTCTGCGGCTACTTGCTCTCTCTCTACTATGTCCTCGAAGGCATCAAACACTTCTTGCGCTCCCTTAGCTAAGCATCCTAATCCTCCACAAACCAGGACTCTTCTTTTACCACTTGTACTTTTTAATTCAGCAATATACTTTTCTAATTGCTCCCGAGTTTCAAACCGCATCTGCTTTCTCTCCTTCCCCCAATAAATGATCGATAAGCTGTCGCACTTTTTCTTCATCCATTTGACCATGAACTTCTTCATCTACCATAAGAGCCGGAGCTAAAGCACAAGCTCCAATACAAGCCACCGTCTCTACAGTAAAGAGCAGATCTGAGGTAGTATTTTCTCCTTCTCTCAGTCCCAAATTCTCTCGAACCGCTTTTAAAACTTGGAGAGAACCTTTCACGTGACAGGCAGTACCATCACAAACTCTGATGATATGTTCGCCTTTAGGTTCTAGAGAGAATTGAGCATAAAAAGTAGCCACTCCGTAAACTTGCGCCGGAGAAATCTGGAGAGCCGTGGCAACATAGGTCAAAATCTCTTCCGGTAGGTATCGATACTCAGACTGAATCTCCTGTAGTATGGCGATCAAATTGTCCACATTATGAGAATACTTCTCCAAAATAGCATTGACTTTTTCAAACTGACGGCTGAGAACTAAACTTTCTTTTTCTGTTTCCATTATGCTACCCCCTTAGTTATAAAACCTTACTTTTTCAGTAATATTCCAAAGTAACTGTCTTACCTCTCTTTTGTAGCTCATGAACTATGTCTTCTAAAAGTCGAGCCTTGAGAGAAAGCTCTCCAGATAATTTGGGATTTTGATGAGCCACATTGATGGCTCTTCCTCCTATAAAGTTAATTTCATCTGCTTCCAATAAAAGGGAGAGCAATCTACTAGCTCCATCACTCCGGTAAATAACTTCCTCCAGCTTCACCCCTTTACGTAACTGGCGAAGAACAGCAGCTAAAGTCAAGATTCCTTCCGTTAGTAAATCCACTCCCTCCATTATTCCTACCGGAGGGATATCTTCCTGTATAGAACTTAAATCTACTTTTATATCTTTACCCAAAACCCGGGCTAAAATGTTTCCGGTAGTACCACCACAAACTGCTTTTTTACCTGGAAATTCCATTACTTTTTTAACTATATATTCATCTAAGGCTGGATCTTCAGGAGGACCAGCCCATACTATTAAATAGCGAGGAAGACGTATTTTAGCTACTACACAGGTAGCATCATCACCTAATTTATCTTGATAAAGTCTTTTAGTAGTGGTTATTACCTTATTAGCTAAAGTCAAAGCATCTAGTTGGTCATTAACGGTATTTTCTAAAAAAGAGGCAATTTTTTCCCATCTCCATCCTAAATTCCACAATCCTCCAATTCCAGCATGAACCACTCCATCAGTCACCCCTACAATCCAATCGTTTTTTTGCAATCTCATTCGAGATTCTAAAACCACCCTTTTACCTATTTCTCTTTCTTTTCTATCCAGATGCATTAACCTTCCATTACGTAACCAAAATAGGGGGGGATTATCAAATTCCGCCGCATAAGTTTCTCCGTTATAGAGAATTTGTAGCACCGAAAAAGTACTATAAGCGATTTTCCTCACCTTACACACCGGCAAGGTTTCTACTAAAGTGTCTATCACTTCTTCTAAGGTAGCTTCTCTTTTTAGCATAGAAACAATAATCTTTGAAGTCAGAGTGGAAAGAATATTAGCTTTAACCCCACTACCCAAACCATCAGACCAAGCTAATATGGTAGCATTATTCCCTTTATCATAACTTACGCTATCTCCGCAAAGTTCTTCCCCCCACTTGGGAAGCTGAGCCTGAGCAAATTCTACAAAGAGGTCTTTCACTCTTCCACTGATTCTCCTCGTAAAATTTTCATTAATTTATTCAGAAGCACCTTAGTTTCAGCGGTAGTTTCCCCTAACAAACTGGCAATTTCCTGCGCTACTCTCATCTGGTTAGTAATAACCTGCTGAGCTTTTTCTAAAGTCTGTTCTTTGATTTGCTCCATCAAAACTTCTCTTTCTTTTTCTTTAGTTAAATCTACAAATACTCCCATAAGGAGTTGAGACTTTTCCAAATAAAAAACGGACAACTGAGCATAAAGGTTCTGATATTGAGGATAAAATACTTCTTTAGTAATCGCTTTTTTGGTACGCAACACTTCCACAAAAGGAGAAGGGTCAATAATCTGATCTAACTTACCTCCTACTATTAATTTTCCTGTCAGACCAAACATTCTCCGAAGAGCCGGGTTAACATCTACAATACGTAGTTCTTCATCAACTAATACAATACCGTTAGGAGTCACAGTAATCAAAAAACTGGAAAAAGACTCTGCCTTGGCCCGCATGAAAGGAATGCACATTTCTGCTTCCGCCATCCCTTGATAAACTGCCTGAGCTTTTTCTCGACAGCTGTTATATCCGCAAGCACCGCAATTCAACTCATCTTGAGGAGAAAATTTACCAGTGAGAGATAGAATTCTTTTTATCTCTTCTTCCGGAACCTGAGGTTGAGGCACAGGCCGGGGAATAAAATCTCTACCTAAGTCAGGAAGAGAAATAATTTTTCCCGAGGGCAAAAGATTAGAAAGAGTCTTAGCTTTTTCGGCATAGTCAATAACTTTTCTTCGCCTCTCATAAGGGGAGAGCAAAGATTGAAGCACCGGCCCATCAATGC
>JAGPEW010000011.1 GCA_018056825.1 Candidatus Sordicultor aquaticus | reverse complement strand
CAGGCTCCCCTACGAGACCAGGTTGAACTTCGTATTGTTCCGGATGAGAAAACAGGAATATCAGAGGTAAGAATATGGTACAAAGACACTCTCACTGATGTTTATCAGATTAAGAATACTGATCTAAGTTTGGTGAAATTTTAAAACTTAAATAGTCAGGATTTGGTGAAATTTTAAATTTTAGCCAACAATAGCCTCCAATGCTATTGACAAGATTAAATGATATAATATGCACAATAAATTACAAGGAGGGGGAGCTATCATGTCTTATGAATTAAGAGTTTTACGTTTCTGCTCTTCTTTGTTAGTTTTCTGCATGGTTTTTGTTTTTTTTAATGTCCCGGGAAATACTCAGGATAATCCAACCAACTCTTATCAGGCTCTTCTCAATCGTCTGAAAAATGGCGATACCAGTATCGATTTTGCAGAATTGCGATTACTCTTTGCTCAACTTCCCGATTATAACCCTTATCGCACAACGGAGGAACTCCGGGATAAAGAAAATCAAATGTGGGAAGCATACAAGAACGGTAACTATGAAGAAGCCTTGCAAATAGGAAATTCAATCCTGGACACTAACTATTTAAGGATTATGCCTCATTATATTTTTTCTGAAGTGTATGAGAAATTAGGCAATACCGAAAAACAGCAATTCCACGAAGATGTCTTTTTTGGTTTAGTGGATTCGGTTATTAAATCCGGAGATGGAAAAAGTCCCGAGACAGCTATGACGGTTATTGAAATTAAAGAAGAATACGATGTTTTAAGTGTTCTAGGCTTTGACGAAGATTCCCATACCTTAATTGAACAAGATGGCAAAAGATTTGATGTGATTACTGCTCAAAATCCGGAGACTGGAGAAACTCGCGATTTTTACTTTAATATTGACCTCTTTTATGGCAAAGACCTTGTTTCTGATACATCCCCTCTTGAAAATACTCCTTTACCAGAATTAGCTCCCGGCACCGAATCCGAAACATTTATTGCTCCCACTCCTATGGTTGCTATTCCTGAGCCCTCTCTGACTCCGGTTACCACACCTACTCCTCAGACTCCAGCTTTTTCTCAGCCAGCACCATCTGCAACTACGATTCCCACCACTTCCGCTCCCCAGAGCCTGATAGTCAACCCACCTCCTGGCTGGATTCCTCAATCCACTGAAGATCCAACTCAAATTGGTTATTATCAACTTGTCAATCAGCAGAATATAGTAATAGCTGAATATATAGTACTTCTCGAAACTCTTCCCTCCCCTCTCGACCTCAGGAGTTATTTCAGTTATATTCAGCAAAACGAATTACAACCTCCTATGTTTAACGGGTATATTCCGCAACAGACTATTGATACTAGTTTATTAGGTCTCCCAGCTCTGCGCCATGATTTCCTCTTTACCGTGGATAATATGCAACTCAAAGCTATGACTATTTTCGTTATTCTGGGGAACAATGCCTATTCCTTTCTCTTTTACAGTTCGGTGAATGATTTTCCTAACCTGGAATCTAATTTCATTCAAGCACTCTCTACTGTATCTCTGCAGGGAGCAACCGAACCTCAGCCCATTCCACCAATATCACCCACTCCCCCACCACCTGCCACTGGAAATTGGTACCAGCATCCATCCGGTTTATTTTCTATTTCTCTACCTCCAGAATCGGTAAAAAAACAGGATATGCAAAATGGTGTAGTATATACCAGCCCTAATAACGGTGAAATCTATTTAATGAGTTTTTCTTCAGAAACGGAAGTCCAGAACACCATGAACGGTTTAGCCGGTGGTAAAAACTATGAGGCTGAAACTACTTTGAACGCAGGCAACCAACAAGCTCTGGTGAAGATTTACAGCTTCGCTCAAAATAATATGAATTATGCCATGCTCATTTCCTCATACCCCGGGACACCAGTTTTGGTGATTATAGTCGTTCCTGCCAACCAATATAATGCATCACAATCCTGGATGATTTCTACTATAACCGGAATTCAATTCAGGTAAAAAGGCCAATTTTTTGTTGTAGTTTAGTTTACCAAAAAGGGGGATGGTTGGTGTGCTTCATCGGCTTATTCTAGTTTTAACTACATTGCTTCTCTTATCCATATCCTTCTCAATTTATGCCGATGAAGCCCAGGATTATTTAGATCAGAGCCAATCTTTTTATGACCAGGAAGAATATCAAAAAGCAATCGATGCTTTGGAAAATGCCCTTAAATTACAGCCTGATTGGGCTTTAGCTTATTATAAGCTCGGCCAATCTTACTTGCAATTAGGAAAAATTAGTCAGGCTATACAGTCTTTTCAACATTCCACTCAGCTGGAACCAGAAAACGATATTTTCCATGCCAATCTGGCAATTGCTTATTTAATCAATGGTGATCAGGAATCCGCTAAAAAGGAATATTATATTCTAAAAACCTTAAACCCCGAGATTGCTCGGGAAATAGCTAAGAAAATTTTTTCTGAACCTCCTGAAGAACCAATCCTCCGTATCAATACCGATATGCATACCGCATCTATCAATAGCGTAACTATCGATAGAGAATGGTCCCGTTTTGTAGTTACAGCCTCTGACGATAAAACCATCCGGGTGTGGGAATCAGAAACCGGCCGGTTGCTGAAGATTATCCGGCCGCCCATCGGAGATGGAATCGATGGTGAGATAACTGCGGTAGCAATTTCACCAGAAGGTGAAACTATTGCTTGCGGTAGCATTGCCGGTGTATGGGAAGAAACTGAGGTTATAACAGTTTTTAACCGGGAAAGTGGCTCTCTACTGGGGACCATAACCGGCCTTCCCGCTTCTGTGACCAGGGTTCAATATTCTCCCGATGGAAAATATCTGGCAGCACTGGGTGCCGCAGGTTCAGGACTGTGCATCTATAATACCGAAGATTATTCTCTTACCTCAAAAGACCCAGATTATGGAGAAGAAGATGCCTTAGGTCTCGATTGGAACGGGAACAACCAGATTGTAACTGCCAGTCTTGATGGAACACTTCGTTTATATCAAATCTATGAAAATGGAGTGATAACCTTAGAAAAGAAACTCCACCTTTCTGGCTCAAATCGACCTCATTCGGTGGCATTCTCACCTGATGGAAATCAAGTTGCCGTTGGTTTTTTTGATTCCCCCCGGGTGGACGTTTATGCCGTTCCCGATTTAGTCTATCTTTTCTCTCCCGATTGCAGCCAGATTGATAATGGTAATCTTCCTCTCGTTGCCTGGACACGTAGTGAAGAGTCAATTTACCTTTATGCGGGAGGGAGTTTTCATTTACAGGACCAGGTAAGTATAGTGCGGTGGTCAGATGCCGGTCGAGGTTCAGCGGCTGCCATACCAGTTACCAAAAATACCCTTATGGCACTTACCTCTGTTGATTTTAGCGGATTGGTTTATGCTTCTAACGATCCTGCCTGGGGGAGTCTTGATTCTTCCGGGAGACCAAAAATCCACTACCCATCACCTCTCCTCGATTTTCGAGCAGCAATTGAACATTTTTCTCTGAGCCCAGACGGAGCAACCGTAGAGATTCTCCCTTTCCAGGCTCCTCAAGCTTTCCGGTTTTCCATGCTTGAACGCCATTTCCTCGATACTGGCCAACCGATGACCAATTCTCATACCCCGCTCACTCAATTACCCGATCTCACCGTTACCGGTTGGCAAAATGAATATTCACCCCACATCAATGGAAAACCTGTTTTGCTCAAGCCCCAGGAGAGATGTCGAAGTTTAGCTATTTCCCCCGATGGTCAGGGGGTGGTCTTGGGAACTGAATGGTATCTTCGCTGTCTGGATAGAAAGGGACAAGAAAAATGGCATTTTCGCACTCCTGGCGCCTGCTGGGGAGTCAATATATCTGATGATGGCTTAAAAGTTGTGGCAGCTTATGGAGATGGTACTATCCACTGGTACCGCCTGCGGGATGGACGAGAACTCCTCGGTGCTTTCCTGCTTCCCGCGCAAAATCAATGGGTGGCCTGGACTCCTCAGGGATATTTCGATGCCAGTGAAGGAGCAGACGAGTTCATTGGATGGCATCTCAACCAGGGAAAGAACAGAGCAGCTGAATTTTATCCGGCCGCGAGATTTTTTGAAGAATTCTATCGTCCTTATCTTATTCAACAAATTATGGAAAAGACTATGACCGATCAAGAAATTATTGAAGAAGAAAAAATTCACCCTCCAGTACAAATAGAATCTATAAAAAAACCTCCTCTGGTTCATATTCTATCACCACAGGATGGACAAACCCTTGATGAGGATACTGCTACTGTTACCTTTGAAGTTACCGACCAGGGCGGAGGAATAGAAGAAATTTTGATTTACCATAATGGAAAGCTTTTTACTCGGATAACAGAAAATCTTAACCAGGAAAAAGTAACCCAAACTCTCAATCTGAACCTCCTCTCAGGTGATAACCAGATTAAAGTTAAAGCCCTAAACCGAGAACATACCGAATCCCACCCTGCTGAAATCATAGTCCATTGTAATGAAAAAAGGCTTTTACCAAAATTGTATGTCCTGGCAGTGGGAATAAATGAATATGATGACCCACAGGTCAATGACCTCTATGCCCCTCAATATGATGCTGAAAAGTTCGTTGCCACTTTAATGACTCAGCAAGGATTGCTTTACCAGGAAGTTATTCCTACTCTTCTTGTTAACCAGGATACCACCCGAGCCCGGGTGGTAGAAGCTATGAACACTATCATCAGCCAAGCTCAAGAACAGGATGTGGTTATATTTTTCTGGGGCGGTCATGGTAGTGCCCGCCAGGAAGGCTGGGACCCTCCCCTTTTCTATGCCTTACCTGCTGATGTGTATGTCGCTCCCCGAGATGTTCCTCAACTTGAGCAGGACATGGTTACTTCCAATTTGATTTCTGAGTTTTTTTATCGGGTTAAAGCTAGAAAACAGGTTACCATCTTAGATACCTGTCACTCTGGAGCCGCTGTTGATATATACCAGCGGGGGCTATTAGGCCAAGAGCAAGCCGTTCGCGACCTGTATCGAAATGTGGGAGTGGTAGTATTAGCATCATCATCGGCAACTGAAAGTGCTTACGAATCACCTCTATTGGGTGCTGGGTATTTTTCCTTTTCTTTGCTTTATGCTCTGAGTGGCGATACCATGCTTGATTCGGATCAAAAATTAGCCAGTAAACTTAGTGGATTCACTTCCAACGCTGATTATAATCGAGATGGAAATATAACCGTTAACGAAGTTTCACAATTTTTAAAAGAAAAAGTGCCTACCTTCGGGTATCAAACTCCTCAAGTCTTTACTCAAGGTTTGGATTTCCCTTTGTTCACCACCAATAAGGATATGCTACCTTCCGATGAGACTTCTCATCTTATTTTTACTCCACCAGCCGGGGTACAATTTCTCCAGGATGTCCAATACGGAACTCTCTATTCTACTCCGAATAACGGCGAATTATATATGCTCGATTATCCACCGGAGGTCAACATTCAAAATCAAATCGACCAGATTGTTGCCGGCCATCCCTTCCAATGGGAAGTGTCAGTAAAAGCTGAGGACTGCGAAGCAAAGGTAAAAGCTTATAGTTATAATCAAAACCAGAAAAACTATGCTCTTTTAGCAGCAACTTATCCTGGGACTGGTGTTCTCCTTTTAATTGTCGTCCCTGCTGATGAATATCAAACGGCACAATCCTGGATTTTACAGGCCATAGCCGGGGTGAAAATGAAATAAAAGAGCTTCACAAATCAATTATTAATAGAGGAGGATGCGCATATGAACAAATGGAGATATTTTCTTTTTATTAGCTGTGCTTTAGTTTTTATGTCTTTTAATGTATATGCCCAAGATAGTGGAAATATTATCAATCTTCCTGAGCTAAATCAACCAACTCCTACCCCCCATCAGAATCAGGGACAGCTCCCTGCCCTTGACTTTTCTCAAACCCAGCCGGTAACTCCCGAACAGCCCTCCCTTCCCAATATAAATAACCCCCAGCCCCCAGAACCGGGTCAAAACCAGATACAAATTCTTAATCCTAAACAAAACCAAACTCCAGGAGAACCGCTCCCTGGTGTCTGGAAAAAATATAATCTCAAGGATGTAGTGGGAGCAATGGATTCAGTAGGGAAAGGGATGGTTGATTATCCAGAAAACTGGCAGGTTATTCCTGACAGTTTTAACCGAATGGTTAGTTTTAATGAGGATGCCAGTGGTTTGGTATCTTTTAATCTTTACATTTTCAGTTATGTTCAGTATCCTACCGCCACCGATTATATTGCTGCCCTAATCCAGATGCTCTCTTCCAACGTTTCCAACTTACGGGTTACCGATAAAGACGAGCAAAATACCACGACACCGGCTGTAGCTTCTTATGGTGGCAATAGTACTCTTTCCCGTTATGAGCTGCAGGGAAACGCTCAAGGAACTGAGATGACATTCGGCATTGAAGCAGGAGTCTTTTCAATGTATGACACCAATATTGGTAATGCCGCAGTATACTGGGCTCCAACCTCAGTTTATCAGGAAAAATATAAAGACTTTTTTAGTCGAATGATGACCTCTTACAAAGACTCTGTAAAATAAAAAAAGGGGGCAGGGAGAATGGATTAAAAATGTTCCTCCCTCCCTTGAATTATTTATAGAGCCCAACGATGTTGCTTTGCCAACGACTTCGCTTCTATAGCTAAAATAGAGCCCCCTTAAGAAGAAGCAAACTCAAACAGACAAAGAGGATAGCTAAAGCAACTTTAGAAAAAACGATGTTTTTTCTGGCAAAGTTAACTAAAGCCTTAGATTGACTTCCCCAAAACATAGCAAAGAATACAGCTAAAAGAGGAAGGAGGAAAAAAGCATTATAAAGCAAAAGATATCCAAATGCCTGCCAATGGTAAGGAGTTTCTCGAGCGATATACATAATGGTAGGAAGATATACTTGTCCGGTGCAACCAGCCTCCAAAAGAGAAATAGCAAAGCCACTTAAAATAGCAGCTACCACCAGGTTTTTTTCGGTAAAGCTATTTTTCAGGTATTGGTTAATGCGAACTCGCCAGCTCTCCGGAAGTCCCAGGCTCATCCCAGTTTCTTTCCCCTCTTTTTGGTACTGAATAGCATCTTTAATACTTAAAGCAGCAAAAACTAAAAGTAATAAAGCCATGATTAAATAAAGAACTCGAGAAGCAGTTTGATAAGCAGATAAAGCATGCCAGAATTGAAAAAGACCCAGACCTAAAAGGAGATAGGTAACAAAAACCGCTATACTATAAGTTAAACCAATTTCTAAGATACGGCGGCGAGAATGTCCTAATAAAATTAGCAAGTTCACCATAAAAACTATAGTAGCAAAAGCACAAGGATTAAGTCCATCCAAAAAACCTGCCCCTATTATTACCCAGGGGGTAAATCCTTGAAACCTATCGAAAATTAAGTTCTCCCCGGGAGGGGGAGAACTTGTCTTCTTTTTTCCTGATTCTATAGTTTTTTGGATGAGTTCTTCTAATTGAGAAGCAAATTCCTTCTCATCTTCGCCCGTTACAAAACCAGCATCAGAAAACACTTCTACCGAAGTTTTATTTTCTACCTGCCAGTGTTCCTCCCATTCTACCAATTTTTCATAATTCTCAGAAAAAAGGTAATCCAGATAAACCACTTTTATTTTATCTTGGTATTTGTCCACAATGGGAGGAACTACTTCGCTTTTTAGATGTCGACAAGTAGGGCAACGAGAAGAATAGAAAAAGAAAAGGAGAGGCTTCTCCTCTACTAGGAGTTTCTTTTGAAAGTCAGGAGAAGAAGTCCTTTCTATGAACTGTACTTTTTCTCCTCCTCCGGAAAATTTTTCCTGGAGAGAAGGAAGGTTCTTTTCTGTTCCCACTACTATTATTAAATCCGCTTCTTCTATCTCCTTAAGGTATGTATCCCAGGGAACATCGGGGTTATCCTGTAGAAAATTAAAAACTACCACTCGATAGTAGTTCTGAGTGAAAGAGAAAAAAGGCGAGAAATTGGGCTGTTCTTCAGAAAGCCCATCTGAAACCACAATTCCTAAAACTTTTCCCTTATTTTCTTCTAAAAATGAGGCTCTCTCTTCTATATCCTGAAGAGAGGGTAAAAGCACGGTGTTCTTGGAACTATCCCAGATATTTACCCATTCCTCTTCCTTTAACTGATGCCCTCCCAAATCGATATTCAAAGCTATCTCTTCTTCTTGAGGAGGCTGGGTTAAGTTACCATAGAGAAGAACTTCATAAGCTTCTGCCCCTGAAGAAAGAAACAAAAGTAAAATCAAGGGGAGAAAGAAGAGTACTTTTTTCATAATTTTTCTCCTTTCATCGTATTTTTAAAAAACCAACTTTTTCTATTATATCCTAAAGAAACTCTAGAGAGTTAAAAGCTATTTTATAGCTTGTTTTTTTTCGAGTTATAGTTAACCGCAAAACTCATTATAATGACTATGAGGGGGAAATTTCCCCCTCATAACCCCCTTCAAAAAATTAAAAGGAAAAAGATAAGAAACTTAAAAAAACAAAGACTACTGAGGAAAAAATCCCTCAGTGGGGTAAACCCCCTATAACCCCCAAAAGACAAGGAGCAAAGAAACAAAAAAGACAAAAACATAAAGACTACCGGAGAATTTATAGTATCCCTCACTGTCTACGACGTAAGATAAAGGCACAATAGATGATAAAGACTAAAAACTATAAGGGGGCTTTGCCCCCTTATCAAGCCCCTTCAAAAAACACCAAAACAGAAGCTATTGAGGGAGAGTTTTTCTATCTCAAGGGGTGGCTCCTAATACAATTTGCCTTTTAAAGTTTTAGCAGTTTAGCTGGTTTTGTGGAACATTATAAAATAACTAAGAAAAAAGTTGACGATATATACCTGAAACTTGTTATAATTATTACTACTAGCAAAGAAAAAAGAGGTTGCCCGAGGAACGCAAAACAAGTTTCGTAGCCAAAAATGAGATACCAAGTAGAGGAATATTATATTAGTTGGGGATTTCATGGGTAGCTATATATAATATTATTCTTTATAAATCAGGAGGAGGAAGAAAATGAGAAGACTATTTGGAACCTTTGGTATTAGAAGAGTAGCTAATGAAGTTCTCACTCCCGAGATGGCTACAAAATTAGCTCTCAGTTTTGGAACTTTTATCTCTGGAGAAGAAGTGGTAGTAGGCAGAGATGCTCGAAAACATAGTGAAATGCTTTATTATGCTGTAATTTCCGGGCTACTTTCTGCCGGATGTTCAGTAACCGAACTGGGGGTTACTGCCACTCCTGCCTTGCAGTGGGCTTGCAGACAGTGGAATCAATGGGGAGCTATGATTACTGCCAGCCACAACCCTCCTCAGTGGAATGGTATAAAATTTATGGAGAAAACTGGAAAGGGGTTAGATAGAGAAAAAGATGAAGAGGTAGAAAAAATCTACTTCGAAGAGCGATTTACTCGTGTCCCGGGGATGAGAATCCAGTCCGAAACCAAAAAAAGAGACATCCGTTGGGATTATATCGAAGCCATAATTCGAAAAGTAGATGCCCGGGCGATAAGAGAAAGAAAATTTAGAGTGGCGTTAGATTGCGCTAACGGAGCTCCTTCCCTCATCACTCCTTATCTCTTGAGTGAGTTAGGATGTCAAGTGGTGAGCCTCAATTCTCATCCTGATGGCAACTTTCCCGGAAGAAACCCCGAACCTGTTCCTGAAAATTTACGAGATTTAATCGCACTCATTAAAAATGCTCCCTTTGCTGTGGGTTTTGCCCAAGATGGGGACGGAGACCGGTTAATAGTGATCAAAGAAAATGGGGAATTCGTCCCTGGTGACTTGAGCGTAAGCCTGGTAGCTCGAGAGTTAGCTCATCGAGAAATCCCCGGACCTATAGCTACCACCGTAGCCACTACCCACAT
>JAGPEW010000010.1 GCA_018056825.1 Candidatus Sordicultor aquaticus | reverse complement strand
GAAGAGAAGAGAGAAGAGGAGGAGGTCCCTTTCCGAATGTTAACTATTCTCTCAGTTTGAGCCAGGAACAGAAAACCCAAGCACTGGATATCTGGGAAAAACACCGCCCTGACATCCGGAATTTACAAGACCAAATAGAAGAAGCATATATTGCTCTCTATAAATTGAGTCTGGAAACACCTTCTAATGAAGTAGCCAATGAGATACGGGCTAAAATAGAAGAAATTAATTCCTTGAAACAAAAAATGCAGGAAACCAGAAATACTATGTTTCAAGAGATGCTCTCCCTATTAACTCCGGAACAGACTTCTCAATTAGCTAAAGAGTATCCCAGAAAAGGAGGAAGAGGCTTTACCTTCCAAGAAGGTATGAATCTTCCAGGTATGGGTTTCCCTGCAAACTTAAAGTAATATCATAGTAACCCCGGAATCACTCCGGGGTTACTATGTCTCATCAGTATAGCTAAAGGTGGATAGAGTATGGCTAATATTTTAGTAGTAGAAGACGAAGAAAGCGTGAGAGAGCTTCTCCGCTTATATCTTGAAAAAGAAGGGTTTAAAGTAGAATTAGCTTCCGATGGAGAAGAAGCGCTGGAAAAGATGTCCAGAATTTCTCCCGATCTGGTTCTTTTAGACCTTATGCTTCCCAAAAAAGATGGATGGGAAGTATGTCGGGAAATAAGAAAAACCTCCCACGTTCCTATAATCATGCTTACTGCCCGGGGAGAAGAATTCGATAAAGTGTTAGGGCTAGAATTAGGAGCTGACGACTATATAGCCAAGCCCTTTAGCCCTAGGGAAGTGGTAGCTAGGATTAAGGCAGTTCTCCGTCGTGCCAATACTTCCTTAGGAGGAGGAAGAAGCTGGGAGGCTCTCGGCCTTCGGATTGATTATGAAGCCAAAAAAGTAGAAATAGAAGGAAAAGAAATTAACCTCACTCCTAAGGAATTTGAGCTACTCTGGTTTTTAGTCAACCATCCCCGAAGAGTTTACACCCGAGAACAACTTTTAGAGTATGTATGGGGGTATGACTTTGTCGGAGATGCTCGGACTGTGGATACCCACATAAAACGTCTCCGAGAAAAGCTAACTGAAGGAAAAGTTTCTTCTTCGATAAAAACAGTATGGGGGTATGGCTACAAATTTGAGCCCGAATGATGAAAAAAAGCATATTTTCTAAGCTCCTTCTTTCTTATATTGCAGTAGTAGCCTTTTCCTTCTTGGTTTCCGGAATTTTAAGTTCTCAATTTTTTTCTCGCCACTATCTTGCTTCCAAAGAAGAAGAAATAATGGAACAAGCTAAAACTATTAGTGAATTCATATCCCGCTCTCCCCAAGAAGAAATACCTGAAACCTTGCCATCCTTAAGAAAAGGAGTTAAAATTCTACTTATCCGAAGACAAGAGTTATCTTCTCCTAATTTTCCTATATCTGAGCCGCCACCTCCTCCTTGGGGTAGAATAAGAAGAGAGCCTCTTCCCCACGAAATGATAGAAAAAGTCCTGCAAGGAGAAACTGTAGTTTTTAGAGGATTTAGTCCTCGTTTTGATCAGACAATGTTGATAGCTGCTTCCCCGGTCGTGCGAAATGGAGAGGTTTCCTCCATTCTTTTGCTTTTGTCTCCCATAGTCAATATTGAGGCTACTCTTTCTGCAGTAAGGAGAATTATTCTTATTTCCAGCACCATTTCTTTAATTTTTTCTCTCCTTCTTTCTTACTTCTTCTCTCACTCTCTCACTCACCCTATTCGGAAGATAAGCGAAGCAGCCCGAGATTTAGCCTCCGGTAATTTGCAACGAAGAATAGAAGTATCTACCGAAGACGAATTAGGACAGTTAGCACAAGATTTTAATTATCTTTCTTCCGCTTTAGAAAAAACCATAAATAATCTTCACCAGGAAAAAAGGGAGACTGAAAACATACTCCTTCACATGGCAGAAGGTGTAGTAGCTACAGACGAAGAAGGTAAAATCACCTCTATCAATCCAGCTCTGCTTAAAAAACTAGAATGGGAAGGAGGAAGCCCTTTAGGACTTCCTATCTCTCAATTATTTCCTCAAACCCAGATACAGGAAATGTTCTCCCAAGCGCTAAAAGAAGGAAAAGAAGAAGCTCAAGAATTTCAGACAGAGAATGGGGACCACCTCATTCTTCATCTAACGCCTCTGAAAGAGGGAGAAAAAATATATGGAGCAGTAGGAGTTTTTCAAGATATTACTGAATTGCGTCAGCTGGAGGAGTTGCGCCGCGATTTCCTAGCTAATGTTTCTCATGAATTGCGTACTCCCCTTACCTCTATTCAGGGGTTTGTAGAGGCTATGATGGATGGGGTAATTAGCGATGAAGAATTGAGAAAGAAATACTTAGAAGTTATTCATCGAGAGACTTTGCGCCTTTCTCGACTTATTCATGACCTTTTAGACCTCTCCCTTATGGAATCAAAAAAAATAGAATGGGAAATGGGTCCCTTGTCTCTCCCTCCTCTTATAGACCAAGTGCTACTTAAGCTTATGCCTCAAATAGAAGATAAAAAAATTCAAGTAAAAAAAGACTTTACTCCTCAGCTCCCCTTGGTGTGGGGAAACATGGATAGAATTGAGCAAGTATTTATAAATTTATTAAGCAATGCTCTAATTTTCTCTCCTCCCGAGAGTACCATAGAAATAAAGGTCTGGAAAGAGCAAAAAGAAGTAGTTATTTCTATAAAAGATCAGGGGGAGGGGATACCGGAAAAAGATATTCCTCATCTTTTTGAGCGGTTTTACCGGGTAGAAAAATCCCGCTCTCGAGAAAAAGGAGGGACAGGCCTAGGGTTAGCTATTGCCAAACAAATTATAGAAAACCATGGCGGCAAGATAAAAGTGGAAAGCCAACCCTATCAGGGCAGTACTTTTATCTTTACTTTACCCCTAGCTTCTGAAGCCGACAAAGATAGTCCATAATCTCTTAATTAACTGGAACTTAGGCTATCAACTCCTCTTGAGCTTAAAAGTTTTATCCCCAATTTTCCTGAAACATAAGAGCCTCAAAAATCTAATATAGAGTATCCCGCAAAACCTGTTATAATTGCTAAAAATTTACTAAAAACCCTAAAAACGAGATCGCCACGCACAGAGAAAGACTTTGTCTCTTGTATTTGTTTTAAAGTTTTTTTGCCCTTTGAGGGTTGATAAGGGAGTTTACCACACCGAGGGAGAAAAACATCCCTCGGTGATTTTTATCTTTTCATTTTTGCCTCTCAAGTTTGCGCCGCAGGCTGTCTTTTACGGTTAACTATAAACCGAGAGAAAAAACAAAAAATGCTCTCTTACTGGAGGGCTGACATTATCATTTAATGAGTTTTGCGAGATAATACAAATAAATTATAATACAATACAAGGATACAAGAAAGGAAAAATTGTTAAGATGAAAAAGCAAGAGCCATTGTTTTTGGGAATTGACTTAGGAACTCAAGGAGTTAGATGCTTGGTCTCTAGCTCTCAGGGAGAAATAGTAGCAGAAGGGAAAGGAAAAATTTCTCACATTTACCGAGAGGGAGAGCAATTTGAGCAGGAACCAGAAGAATGGTGGGAAGTAACTACTCAAGCTTTGCGGGAAACCCTTCGCTGCCTTAGAGAAGAAGGAAAAGACCCCAGCTCCATTCAGGCTTTATCTTGCGACTCCACTTCCGGTACGGTTTTAGCACTCGACCGAGAAGGACGACCTCTCAGCCGGGCCATTATGTATAACGATGGAAGAGCTAAAGAAGAAGCAGAAATTATAAACCGGGAGGCTACTTCGTTTATTGAGCGATTAGGTTATCAATTTGGAGCTTCTTTCGCTCTATCCAAAGTATTGTGGTGGAAGAGAAATAACCCAGAACTCTTTGATAAGGCTCATCTCTTTCTTCACGCTGCTGATTTTATAGTAGGAAAATTAATCGGAGAGTGGGGAGTGTCAGACACCTCTAACTCTCTGAAGATGGGCTATGACCTCATCGATTTCAAATGGCCTTCCTTTATCGAAAACCGGTTGGGCATCCCCATCTCCAAACTTCCTCGAGTAGTTAATCCCGGAGAAATAGTAGGTAATCTTAGACCTCAGATGGCTCAAGAATTAGGCTTATCTCCTAACTGTGAGGTAGTAGCAGGATGCACCGATGGTACAGCATCTTTCTTAGCTTCCGGCGCTACCCAACCGGGTGATGTTTCCTGTGCTTTAGGAACTACTCTGGTGATTAGAAGTATCAGCTACCAACTGATAAAAGATCCCCAAGGGCGGATTTACTGCCATCGCCACCCCGAAGGATATTGGTTACCAGGAGGAGCGAGCAACACTGGAGGAGAGTGCTTAGAAGTATATTTCCCAGGAGAAAATTACCCAATGTGGGATGAAAAAATAAGTCAGGAAAATCTTCCCACTTCTCTGCTGGTTTACCCCCTCACTCGAAGAGGAGAACGCTTGCCTTTTGCCTCGGGAGAAGCTTCTTTTTTTCAAATAGGGAAAGAAAAAAACCGGGAAGAATTTTATGCCGCCTGTTTAGAGGGAGTAGGTTACATAGAGCGACTGAGTCTGGAGCTGTTAGAAAGCCTGGGAGCAGACCCCATAACTAGAGTGTTCGCTTCTGGAGGTGGTTCTCGTAGTTCTATCTGGCGAAAAATCCGGGCCAACATTCTAAATCGTCCTATTTTTCTAGCTCAAACTACCGAATCAGCTTTTGGTTCTTGCATCTTGTCAGCTTCTCCTTTTTGGGGAAAAATATCCCGAGCAGTTCAAGAAATGGTCCACCTTTCCGATGAGGAAAAGCCTTATTCCTTTCTTTCTTTTCTTTATGAAGAACGCTACCAAGCTTTTTTAGTTGAGTGTAAAAAACGAGGCTATATTCCTTAACTCGGAATGGAAACTGGAGTTATTCTCAACTATATAGTAAAAGCATGATATGATACTGACGGGAGGAAAAATATGGAAAATTGGGAAGAAAAAGTAAAAAAGCTATCTCAACTGTTAGGAATTCAACTGTATTACTACGATACTCGAGGTAAAAAAATAGAAGCTTCCCTCTCTACCCTTCTTTCTCTCTTACGGGCAATGGGAATAGAAGATTTCTCAGAAAAGGGATTAGAAGAAAGAATAGCAGAAAAAGAGAGAGAAAAAAATAGCCTCTTTCCTCCTGTGATAGTTACCAAAGAAAGAAAATTACGATTTGGTCCTTTTTCTTCTCCAAAAGTGGTTTTAATGGTGAAAGGAGAAAAAGGTGAACAGTGGGAAGAAGAATTTAACACAGAAGAACATTCCTTCTTGGAGTGGGAATTTCCTTCCTCTATGGAATGGGGATATTATGAGCTCACTTTTCTCTTAGGAGAAAAAGAGTATCCTGTTTTTTTAGTTTTCTCTCCGGGAAGCTGTTTTCTTCCCTCCCACAAAATATGGGGCATCCAGGTCCCAGTTTTTGCTCTTGCTACCAAAAGGAGTCAAGGTATTGGAGATTGGCAAGACCTGCTCCTCATAGAGGATAAATTAAAAAGAGCCGGAGGAGAGTTTTTGGGAGTTTTACCTCTTCATCTCACTGAAAATCACTCTCCTTATGGTATTAGCCCTTATCTACCTCTAGACCGGCTGCTCTGGAATCCTATTTATCTTCCTTTAGAAGAAGTAGTTTCTTTTATGGGTTACGAAGAAGGGAAAAACTATTTATCTCAGCTTTTTCCTTGTTTTTCTGCTTTTCCTCCGGACAAAGAGATTGATTACGACGGAGTATGGTCACTAAAACAAAAGTTTTTGCGTCAGTTATTTCATCTATTCTGGAAAAAAAGAAATGAAGACTCCCGCTTTTCAGAATTAGAATCTTTCTTCCAAGAAGAGAGAATAAGATGGGCTTCTTTCTTCTACGCTTTTAGCGAGGACCAGGGCTTAAATTGGAAAAATTGGCCTCCCTCTTATCGGTATAAAGAAAAAAAAGCTATAGAAGATTATATTCAAGCCCACCGAGAAAAAGTCCTATACTATGCATATCTACAATGGTTGATGGAAAAATTCCTCTCTTCTGGCTCCTATTTAGGTTTTGATTTACCAGTAGGGGCGTCGGCAATGGGGAGCGAATGTTTTTTAGAAGAAAATTGTTTCGCCTTTAAGGCATCCTTAGGAGCGCCACCTGATGATTTTGCTCCGGCGGGGCAAAATTGGGGGTTTCCCCCTCTTTTTCCTGAAAAAGAGAGAGAAAATGGTTATCGGCATTTTATTGCTCTCATCCGTAAAAATATGCAATTTGCTCGCTATCTCCGGGTAGACCACATTTTAGGGTGGCAGCGTCTTTATTGGATTCCTGAAGGAAATGAGGCTCGAGAAGGAGCATATGTCAATAACTTTCTTTCTGATTTATTGGGAATTGCAGCTTTAGAAAGTATGCGGAATAAAGTCACCGTAATTGGAGAAGACCTAGGAACTGTTGACCCTCTCTTAAAAGATAGTTTGCAAGAGTTTAAGGTGCTTTCCACTCGGGTGTTTTATTTTGAAAAAGACGCAGAGGGTTTCCCTCTTTCTCCTTCGGACTATCCTCCTCTTTCTTTAGCTACTTTTAACACTCACGATCTTCCCCCTTTAGTGTCCTTCTGGGAAGGAGAAGATATTTTACTTCGAAAAACAGTAGGAATGTATAGTGAAGAAGAAGCTCAAATTTACTGGAGAGAAAGAAAAGAATTTAAAGAGAAAGTATTACAAAAGCTTTCCCAATGGGGATTATGGAAAGAAGGAGAAAATTTAGAAGAGGCACTGCTACATTTTTTGACTCTCACTCCTTCCCTAATTAAAGTTGTGGGATTAAGTGATGTGTTAGGAGAAAAGAGAATGATTAATCTTCCAGGAACTATTGATCAATATCCCAACTGGAGAATCCGCTTCTTCATCCAAGAAACCGATATGGAAGAAGCTCTATGCCGAATAGGAGAAATTATTAAAGGAGGAGAGTAAAATGCCTGAATTACCTGAGGTAGAGGTAATAAAGAGAGAATTAGAAGGAAAATTGGTGGGGAGCCGTATCCTCTTTGTCCAAATTGAGGACCCTAAATTTTATATCCCCTCAAATGTGATTTTAGGAAAAAAAATAAAACAACTAGAGCGGAAAGGAAAAAACTTATTTCTAATCTTAGAAGATGAAAGTTCGGTCCTTTTTCATCTGGGAATGACAGGAAGGCTACTTTTTTCTCCTAAGGAAGAAATTTTCCCCCACCTCAAAGTCCTTTTGGGTTTATCTTCTGGCTTTCTCTCTTTTACCGACCAGCGCAAATTAGGGAAAGTAGCGTTTTTAGCTTCCGAAGAAAGAGAAGAATTTCTGCATCAGGTAGGGATAGACCCCTTATCTTCTGAATATACCAAAGAAAACTTAGAAAAAGTCCTAAAAGGTAGGAAAATGAGAATTAAAGATTTTCTTCTTTCTCAGCGCTACATTTCTGGTATAGGCAACATTTATGCTTCGGAAATCCTGTTTCGAAGCTCTATTCACCCCGAAAAAAAGGTAAGCGATTTAACACCGGAAGAAAGGGAGAAACTATTTATTACCATTCCTCAAGTCTTGCAGGAGGCTATTGCCCAAAACGGAACCACTATTCGGAACTATGTTCGTTCCGGAGGAGACCAAGGAGAATTTCAAAATTCATTGTTAGTTTACGAAAAAGAGGGAGAGCGATGTCCTCATTGTGGGGAAAAAATTGTGAGGAAAAAAATTGCCTCTCGTAGCACTTATTTTTGCCCTCACTGTCAAACCAAAGAGGAGTAAAATCTCCTAATTCTTAGATCTTTAACCGCTAATAAATGGGATACCAATTCCCTCTTCCTATGGTGGGCAAGGCCTTCTTTTCTTTTGATATTGTTAAATAGTCAAAACATATTGGACTTTAAACTATAGAGATAGATATTTTGGCAAAAAAATCCGTGTTACCCGCAAAAGGGAGCCTTTAAAAAGAAACGGCTTGATACGGGATGAATTCTGGCAGTTATAACGCCAGTTGGGGTAGTACGATCACCTGAGGGAATGATTATTACATTACAAAAATTAAACCATCCCCCAGGTGATATGATATCTCTATTGAAAAATTTTCTATGATACCTCGCTAAGAGCTTGGCGATAAGAAGAAAGAAGACGACGAAATCCTTCTTGAGGACTCTTTTCTTCTTGAATGACAACCTGTAAAAGAGCTGAACCTACTATAACTCCATCGGCAATTTGAGCTAATTTTTGAGCTTTCTCTGGGGAGTTTACTCCAAACCCGATGAGTACTAAAGCAGAAGAAGCTTCTTTAATAATTTCTACCACTTCTCGCAGGCGTTCTTCTTCTATGTCTACTTGCCCGGTAGTCCCTTTACCGGAAACCAAATAAACAAAGCCCTCGCTCTCTTGGGCAATTTGCCTTATTCTCTCCGGAGAAGAAGTAACAGAAGCAAGTAGTATCCGAGATAGATATCCCTCCATCTCTTTTTCAAAATCTCGCGCTTCCCAAGGAAAATCAGCAATGATTAAGCCCGAAAAACCAGCATCTTTAAAGTCTCGGGCAAAACGACCGAAACCATATTGGTAAACGATATTACCATAGGTCATAGCTATCAAAGGTAAGGTAGTTTTCTCTTTACGCAAAGTTTCCCCAACCAACTGAGGAGTAACTCCTCTTTCTAAGGCTTTTTGAGAAGTAGTTTGAATTACCGGGCCATCAGCTACAGGGTCAGAGTGAGGAATACCCACTTCCAGCGCATCTACCCCTTCTTCTTCACAGATATGCATCAAATCCAAAAAAGTAGGGATATCAGGATAACCAAAAGTAAGATAAGGAAGAAGAAGTTTTCCTCTTTTTCTTCTCTCTGCTAATTTTTCTCGTAAAACGTCAGTCATTTTCTTTTTCCTCCTCTAAATAGCGTAAAACTTCTTCTACGTCTTTATCTCCTCGTCCCGAGAGGCATATCACCATAACTTTTCCTCGAAGATGAGGAGCTATTTTAGAAGCATAAGCCACAGCATGGGCACTCTCGAGAGCCGGTATAATCCCCTCTTTTTTAGAAAGCTCTAAAAAAGCTTGCACGGCTTCCTCATCAGTAACTGATACATATTGAGCTCGACCAGAAGAGAAAAGATAGCTATGCTCTGGTCCTACTCCAGGATAGTCAAGACCAGCCGATACGGAATGAGTCTCCTGAATTTGTCCAAACTCATCCTGTAACACATAGCTCAGGCTCCCGTGAAGGATGCCTTTTCTTCCTCCTCCAATACTAGCAGCATGTTTTCCCGTCTCTATTCCTTGTCCTCCTGCTTCCACTCCTATAAGCGCTACATTTTCAGGAACAAACTCATAAAACATTCCCATAGCATTACTTCCTCCCCCTACACAAGCTAAAATGTAGTCGGGAAGTCTACCTTCTTTCTCCATTATCTGTTGCTTAGTCTCTCTGCCAATTACCGATTGAAAATCGCGCACCATTTGAGGATAAGGATGAGGACCTACAACGGAGCCGATAACATAGTGGGTAGTATCCAAATTTCTCACCCAATCTCTCATAGCCTCATTTATAGCATCTTTTAAGGTTTGGCTTCCACTGTAAACCGGAATTACCTCTGCTCCCAGTATCTGCATGCGAAAAGCATTAAGCTTTTGTCTCTCCACATCTTTTGCTCCCATATAAACTTCACACTCTAAACCTAAAAGAGCGGCAACGGTAGCGGTAGCTACTCCGTGCTGTCCTGCTCCGGTTTCGGCAATGATTCTCTTTTTACCTATTTTTTTAGCCAATAATGCTTGACCCAAAGTATTATTTATTTTGTGAGAACCAGTATGGTTTAAGTCCTCTCTTTTTAGATAAACTCGTGCTCCTTTCCAGGATTCGGTTAAGCGCTCTGCTAAATAAAGAGGAGTAGGTCTTCCAGCATAATCTTTCAGGTAATAGTTTAATTCCTCCTGGAATTTCTCATCCTTTCGGTAATATTCATAAGCTCCTTCTAATTCCTGTAAAGGATGAACTAAAATTTCTGGAACAAACTTACCTCCAAATTCTCCAAAAAATCCTGCATTTTCCATTTCATT
>JAGPEW010000241.1 GCA_018056825.1 Candidatus Sordicultor aquaticus | reverse complement strand
AAATTTAATCATATTTTATAAAAACGTTTTCGAAAGGGATAAAATGCCATCAATAAAAGAAGTAGCTCGTTTAGCAGGAGTCTCTATAGCCACAGTCTCTCGAGTAATAAATGATAGAGGTTCAGTAAAGAAGGAAACTGCAGAAAAAGTTTGGGAAGCAGTTCATTTACTTAATTACCAGCCTAATCTTTTAGCCCGAAGCTTACGCAGTCAACAATCTAGATTACTTGGTCTTCTCGTTCCTGATATTGAGAGTCCAGTTTTTGCTCGATTAGCAAAGTACTTGGAAGAAATAGCCTCTAAAAAAGGTTATAACCTGATTTTCTGTAATACTAATGACGATCCGGAGAAGGAAAAAAAATATCTCGAGATCCTAATTAGACGTCAAGTAGATGGGATAATCTTTTCCCGGGTATCGGATGAAAGTTTATTATTTAAAACCCCTCAGTTATCTAAAATACCTTACATAGTGTTAGACAGAACCTTAGAAAAAGAAGAGGCTCCTACAATAAAATTGGATAACTATACAGCTGGAGCTTTAGCTGCATCTCACCTTTTAAACTTAGGCCACAGGAAGTTTGCTTGTTTAGCAGGACCCCTGAAGATTAAAATCTGCCGAGAGAGATTCTATGGTTTTCTGGATACTTTAGAAGAAAGCGGTATAAGTCTACGGGAAGAATTTATCGAAGAAGGAAATTTTAAAATAGAAGAAGGGGGGAAAGCTATGAACAAAATTTTAAGCATTCCTCTTTCGGAGTTGCCCACAGCCGTTTTCTCTATGAATGATTTGATGGCTATTGGAGCTATTCAAGTGATAAAAGAAAGAGGATTATCTATTCCCGGAGATATTTCCATCATAGGCTTAGACAACATTCCCCTTTGTGACATAGTGTCTCCTCCTCTAACCACCGTAGCCCAACCTTTTGATGAAATGGCCAAAGAAGGAATAAATTTACTTTTGAAGCTTATTGAAGGAAAAAAAACCCGCAAAACTATCATAGTAATTCAGCCTAAGTTAGTAATAAGAAGCTCTACTGCTCCTCCTAAGAAACGATAAGGTAGATTTTGTCGGAAAGACAACACTTAAAATTGTTTTCCTGTTAAGTTTATTACTTTTTCCCCTGCTCTTCTATTATTTTTTCAATCTCTCGCAGGCGATGATGGACTCCAGATTTAGAAAGAGGAGGAGAACAAAAGTTGCCGATTTCTCGAAGAGAAGCGTAAGGGTGCTCTAATCGCAAGTGAGCTACTTCCCGAAGGCGAGAAGGTAAAGAATTGAGGTCAACTTCCTGAAGTTTTTGACGTTGGCGTAGAGAAGAATCTACTGTTCTTCCTAAGTTAGCGGTTTCCCAGTTTACCCATCGAGTAAGGTGGTTGAGAGTGGATTTTTCTATAGCCAACTTTTCCCACTGCAGATAAGCTTGAGAAGCTCCCAGATGATGTAAGAAAGAGCCAATAACGGAAGAATTTTTGGTATAAATATAAGTCTCTTTTTTCCGTTCCCGGAGCTGAAAGGGTAGATCTTTTTTCTCCAAATAACTGAGAAGTACAAAAGCTAAGTCAGAAGAAAGAGGGCCAATTTCTAAGTGATGATGACGCAAGGGGTCAGAGATATAACCCCGGGCCTCAAACAATCCTCGCAAAAAAGCAAAAGCGACTTTCCCTTTAAGCATATCTTGCACCACCAAAATATCCCCAAATCCTCCCTCTTCCCAGAAGCTTTCCTCCCAGAAGATATCCAGAGAATACCATTTTCCGGCATTAATTCCTCTTTTTTCTTCTTGTAAGAGTAGATGAGTAAGGTGAGGATAAAGCTTATTCTTCAGCCACAAACACTTTTTTATCAAACTTAAATCGGTATGAGAAAAAGAAAGATAGCTATTATCCTCTCTCCTTTTAATTACCCCTCCCCCTCGAAATATTCCCCACCATTCCCCCCTACATATAAGTAAAGAGGAAGAAGTTTGAGCATAAATTTCATCTTTGAGGAAAGTCCTAAAGTCCACGAGACAAACTCCTCTCTAGATGTTTCTTAACCTCTTCTATAGTTTTTTCCGGAATACCCAGATTTTTGCTAATTTCCCAGGAGTCAACCTCTAAAATTTCTCTTAAATCATCAAAGGCAGAGAGGAGCTTTTTCTTTCTCCCTGGACCTATTCCTTTTACTTCTTCTAAAATCGAGCTGAAGGATTGTTTATTACGCCGCAAACGGTGAAAAGTGATGGCAAATCGATGAGCTTCGTTTCTCACCCTCTGCAAAAATTGTAAGGCCTCAGAATGAGGAGGCAATCGTAAAGGAAAAGATTTTCCGGGAAGATATATTTCTTCCCACTCCTTAGCTAAAGATAATACCGGAAACTCAACCCCCAACCTCTCCAAGACTTCTAAAGTCACGTTAAGCTGCCCTATCCCTCCATCCACAAGAAGTAAATCGGGAAAAGGAGAAGACTTCTCTTGAAGAGAACGAATATGTCTTTCTAAAACTTCTCTTAGACATTCATAGTCATTAGGATAATC
>JAGPEW010000240.1 GCA_018056825.1 Candidatus Sordicultor aquaticus | reverse complement strand
GAGAGCTTACTCATTTTTATCCCTTACTTATTTTACTCCAATTAATTCATTTTAACTATAAACCCCATCAAGCCTGCTAAACTATATCTCGAGCATTCTCTATTTGGTTGGCACAGAGACTACAAACAAAATAATTTGACATCATAGTAATCTCTAGGTTGTCGGCACGAAGATGTGCAACGTTTTACAACTTTCCTGTATCGTCTGACTCAGGGATGTCAATGACTTCCTCAATACTCAAGCCTCTAACATGCTCGGTCTTAACCCAATGTTTTTGGTCTCGGGATAAAAAGAGAGAGTAAAACACAATGGGTATCCAAGTAATACCATACCAGGCATAATAAAGGAGGTAGATAACATATTTTAAAGTAATCTTCCCTTCTCGCAAGGAAGGACCTATGATTATTTGATAAACACTTTGCAAAAGAGCAAAGGGCGTCCACCAATACCAAAAAAAGAATAAACCTGGCATAGGGGTAATTATTATCCAGCGTGACACTTCGAAAATAGTTAGAGCAAAGCTCGAAATGATAGTAAAAGGAGTCAAAAGATAAAGGAAGTAATCCAGATATTGAAAACGAAGAGTTTTTAAGAATTGAATTAGTAATTTAGGTCCATAATGCCATCCTACCCAGTAATGGCCTTGCATCCATCGTAATCTCTGGCGATGAGAAGCCAGATAAGAAAGAGGTTTTTCATCGTAAGTTATTGCCCACTCATTCCAATGCACTTTTCCTCCAGAAAGAATTAACTTAGTGCTGAATTCCAGATCTTCAGTCAAGCTTTGAAGGTCCCAACCCAAACGCTTAATACAGGGAACAGTAATGAGTAAGCCTGTCCCTCCTAACGTAGCTGATAACCCCCAGTTAGCTCGGGCCAATTGCCAGAAACGATTAGTATACCAGTAAGCTAAAGCATAAACTTTAGTAAGCCAAGAATCAGAAAGATTTTTGGTATCCAGGTAGCCCTGAACTGCTTCTGCTTCAGGATGAGCTTCCAAATAATCATTCATTCGAGAGAGAAAATCAGGATGAGCTAAATTATCAGCATCAAATATAACTACTGCTTCGTAATTATCAAGAGGGATAGCGTCTAATGCCCAGCGAATATTCTGAGTCTTCCCCGGATGGAGAGGATCGTTACGCAATAAAGCCATTCCGCCGCATTGCCTCACAATCTCTGGAGTAGCATCGCTACAAGCATCACAAGCCACATAGATATCAAAGAAATCTCGGGGGTAGGTTTGTTTATTGAGGCTATCTAACAAAGAGCCAATAACCTTTTCCTCATTATGAGCAGGAATTAAAACCGCAAAACGCCGCAGAGAAGAAGCTGGAGGCAAAGGTTTTGCTGGCCAAAAACCACGAAAACTTATAATTGTTTGATAAATTCCATAGATACAAAAAAAGATAATCACCCACTGAACAAAATTAAGTTCTAATAACTGAAAACGAGGAAAAAATAACCAATGCAATGTATCATCTCCTATGGTATAGCTTTAAAAGAAAAAGTTCGCTTAATTAGTATAGTCTTTTACATACAGATATATATTGTACTTACTATCTACATTAGCTGGCTCCCAATCCTTTAAGTCCCAAAAATAGGAAACAATGCGAGTTCCCGGCTTTAGCTCTCGCTGAAATTTTTCCTGCAAAAGTTCATTTACATGAGAATACAAAAATATAGCCACTACATCTGCTTCTTTTAAATCTACTTGATGGAGATTACCAAAAATCACTTTTACCCGACGGGAAAGACCTTTAGTCCAAACTTTTAACAAGGCTAAAAAATAAAGCCAGGGATTAAGCTCTACCCCTACTGCTCGAGCGCCAAACTCTTGTGCGGCACAAATAATAATTCTCCCGTCTCCACAACCTAAGTCATACACTACCTCGCCAGGTTTGACATTTGCCATTTCTAACATTTTTCTCACTCTCTTCATATCTGTAGGCTGCCAGGGAATACCATTAAAGAAAACAGGGAAAAACCAGAAAAAAAACAAAAGAGCCACAATAATTAAAAATAATCCTATGCCCCAGACCACAGCTTTTAGCTCACAAATTTTTCCGCCAAATAAGAACTACGAACAAAAGGACCACTGGCTACTCCTCGAAAACCTAAAGAACGAGCCACGTCTTCATACCAGGCAAAGACTTGAGGAGATACATACTCCCTAACTTCTAAGTGTCGAGGAGAAGGACGGAGATACTGACCAATAGTAACAACATCACACCCTACTTCTCTTAAATCTTTTAAAACCTCTACTACCTCTTCTCTTTTTTCCCCCAAACCTACCATTAAACCTGATTTAGTAATAATGGAAGGGGCGATTTCTTTTACTCTCTTAAGTAGAGTTAATGACCTCTCATATGAGGCCAGGGGTCGCACCGTAGGATAAAGACGAGGAACGGTTTCTACGTTGTGGTTAAAAACTTCTGGGTTTTCTTTTACCACTATCTGCCAGCTCTCTTCTCTACCCTGGAAATCAGGAGTAAGGACCTCCACAGTAGAGAAAGGGAGAACCCGCCGTATTTCTCGAATGGTA
>JAGPEW010000239.1 GCA_018056825.1 Candidatus Sordicultor aquaticus | reverse complement strand
GTCTATAATTTTCCATCAAAAACTTAGCAAAAAAGAGGCCTGGCAAAAAGCAGTAGAGATTTTAGAGATGGTTAAAATTCCAGAAGCTTCTCGAAGAGCAAGAGAATATCCTCATCAAATGAGTGGGGGTATGAAACAAAGAGCTATGATTGCTATGGCTTTATCTTCTAATCCTTCACTTTTAATTGCTGATGAACCTACTACGGCACTTGATGTTACCATACAAAAGCAGATTCTGTATTTGATAAAAGACTTGCAGAAAAAATTGGGTACTTCGGTATTATTTATAACTCATAATTTGGGAGTAATTGCTGAGATTGCAGATAAAGTATTAGTTATGTATGCTGGTAAAGTTTTAGAATATGCTACAGTAAGTGATCTTTTCTACCAACCGCAACATCCATATACTTTGGGGTTACTTAAATCTCTTCCCCGATTGGATGCTCCTAAAGGAATTGAGCTGGAGACAATTCCGGGAAGAGTTCCTTCTCTTTCCTCTCTACCTCCTGGTTGTGTATTCCACCCTCGATGTTCCTTAGCCGAGAAAATGTGTAGAGAGGAGGAACCTCCGTGTATTGAGTTAGATAATGGCCACCTAAGCAGGTGCTGGAAATATGACCGAGTTGAAAGACCAGACTCAAAAATAAAAATATCCACTTTTGTGAAGAGTAGTCAAAAAAAGTTTTCTGACAACTACCTGCTGAGGGTTCAAAATTTGGCCAAATATTTTCCGATAGGGAGCAATAAATATATAAAAGCAGTAGAAAAAGTAGGCTTTGCCTTGAGAAAAGGTGAAGTTTTGGGCTTAGTAGGTGAAAGTGGTTGTGGAAAAACTACATTAGGAATGTGTATTTTAAGGTTAATAGAACCAACGGGTGGAGAGGTGATATTTCGGGGTAGAAACGTACTTCAGCTAGATGAAAAAGAATTGATCCCTGTGCGAAGGTATATGCAGATTATATTTCAAGATCCCTATGGATCGCTCAACCCTCGTATGAAAATTAAAGATATAATTAGAGAACCTCTCTTAATTCATAAATTGGCAGAAAACAAGAATCAAGAAGAAATTAAAATTATGGATTTGCTGGAAGAAGTAGGTTTAGATGATGCCTGTGCCAACAAATATCCTCATGAGCTCAGTGGAGGACAACGGCAAAGAGTGGCCATTGCTCGAGCTTTAGCAGTTTCTCCCGATTTTATAGTATGCGATGAATGTGTATCTTCTTTAGACGTTTCGGTACAAGCACAGATTATCAATTTGTTAGAAGATTTAAAAAACAAAATGGATTTATCCTACCTTTTTATATCTCATGATTTGGGTGTAACAAAACATATAAGTGACCGAATCGGCATAATGTATCTGGGTAAAATAGTAGAAATGGCTGGTTCAGAAACAATTTGCTCTTCACCAAAACATCCTTATACTAAAGCTCTCATTTCCTCCATACCTATTCCCGATCCCAATCTTAAACGAGAATATATTGCGTTAGCCGAAGAGATTCCCAGTCCGATCAACGTTCCTCCAGGGTGTAGATTTCATACTCGTTGCCCTTATGTTATGGAAAAATGTAGGATTTTAGAGCCAGAGTTAAAAGAAGCAGAAGAGGGATGGCTTGTCGCGTGCCACCTCTTATAAGATGATATATCAGCTGTGAAGGCAATCAACAAAGGAAGGAGTATTGGTATGGAGAAAAAATCTTTAAGCGTGAATCAACTATTTTGTGAATATGTCTCAAATCCGTTGGGAATTGACAACCCAACTCCCTTCTTTTCCTGGATAATTCATCACCCAGAAAGAGGTCAAAAACAATCAGCTTATCAAATAGTTGTTGCCTCCAGCTTAGAAAACGCACAAAAGGGAATAGGAGATATGTGGGATAGCGGAGTAGCAAAAACTAATCATTCCCATGTCAGATATCAGGGTAAATCACTGGAGAGCAGAAAAACCTATTATTGGAAAGTTAGAATTTGGGATAAAGATGAGAATATTAGCCCTTATAGTGAAATTGCTTCTTTTGAAATGGGACTTTTAAATTCTAAAGACTGGCAGGGGTGCTGGATAGGAAAACCAGGAGAAGGCAGTCCGCTTTTCCGGAAGAATTTTATTATAAACAAAGAAATTAAAAGAGGAAGAGCTTATATCTCAGGATTAGGTTATTATGAATTGCGCTTGAATAGTCAAAAAGTAGGAGATAAAGTTTTAGATCCTGGTTGGACTGATTATGAAAAGGTAGCTCTTTATTCTACCTATGATGTTACTTCATTACTAAAAAAAGGGGGGAATGTAATAGGAGTGGTGCTGGGCAACGGGCGCTTTTCTCCTCCTGATACAGTGGTTAGTAAAAATCCTTATAGGTTAAAAAAATATTATCATCATCCTATTTTTATTTTAGAGCTTTGTATAGAGTTTGAAGATGGCTCTTCGACTACCATTGTTTCCGATCCCAGCTGGAAGACTATAGATGGTCCTATTGTATTTAATGACTTATATGATGGAGAAATATATGATGCTCGTTTAGAAAAAAGAGGATGGGATGAGACCTCCT
>JAGPEW010000238.1 GCA_018056825.1 Candidatus Sordicultor aquaticus | reverse complement strand
TCTCGTTTACCTCTGGATGAAAATATTCAAGTTACTCGGGAAACGGTAATGCTGGCTCATCGCCGCGGAGTTTGTGTAGAAGGAGAATTAGGTTCGGTTTTGGGACATGAAAAAGGTCCTCTTCCTCCTTATGAAGAGCTTTTTCAGAGTGGTAAAGGATTTACTTCTCCCGAAGATGCTCAGCGTTTTGTTCAGGAAACCGGTGTAGATTGGCTTTCGGTAGCTATTGGTAACATTCATGGAGCAATTACTGGTGCAGCAAAAGACCAAAAAAAAGTGGAAGCTAGATTGAATATTGCACATCTACAACAAATTGCCCGAGTAACTGGAATCCCTTTGGTTCTTCATGGAGGCTCAGGAATTAAAAGAGAATACGTTTTAGAAGCAATTAAAAATGGTATTACCAAAATTAATATAGGAACAGAAATCCGCCAGGCTTATGAGAGAGGTTTAGGAGAAAGTTCTAATATAAAAGAAGCTCAGAAAGAAGCGAAAGAAAAAGTTAAAGAACTGATATCCTCCTATTATGAAATAGAAGGCTCAGCACGTATTCTTTCTGAAAAATTATGAAAAGGAGGTCGGCAATGAATTATCCTCATCTTTTTTCTCCGGGAAAAATTGGAAGAGTAGAAGTTCCTAATCGGATTGTTATGCCTCCCATGGCTACTAATTTGGGTAGCGCTTTTGGAGAGGTAACTCCTGAGCTGGTGGAGTATTATCGCCGGCGGGCAGAAGGAGGAACAGGTTTAATTATCATTGAAAATGTCCAGGTAGATATGTATGAAGGAAGAAGCTTAGTAGCTCAAATTGCTATAGATAGTGATAAATTCTTACCTGGCCTTCGTAGTTTAGCCGAGGCTATCCATAGCGAAGGAAGTGTGACTTTTTTACAGATTCAGCACGGAGGTAGGCAATGTACTCCTTCTTCTACTGATGGTTTACAGCCCGTAGCTCCTTCTCCTCTTGCTTCTTCTTTTGTTCAAGTAGTGCCTCGAGAGCTAAGTAAAGACGAGATTAAGAGGCTGGTTAAAAAATTTGCTGAGGCAGCTCTGCGAGCTAAAATAGCAGACTTTGACGGAGTGGAAATCCATGCTGCCCATGGTTACCTCATTGCTGAATTTTTATCTCCTTATTCCAATCACCGAAGTGATGAATATGGAGGAAGCCTGGAAAATAGGATGCGCTTCTTGGAAGAAATCATTCAGGAAGCCAGAAAATTAACTGGAGAGGACTTTGTTTTAGGTGTGAGACTCAGTGTAGATGAGTTTGTCCCCGGAGGCTTGAAATTAGAAGAATCGCGAGAAATTGCTCGTCGCTTAGAAGAATTAGGAATTAACTACCTTCACGTTACTACTGGTAACTATGATTCTATATCCACTATTATAGAACCCTTTAATTTTGCAGAGGGTTGGCGAGTACATTTGGCAGAAGAAATTAAAAAAGTAGTTTCTATTCCGGTCATAACTGTAGGAGTAATTCGCCAACCAGAGATGGCTGAGGATATCATCGCCCAAGGTAAAGCTGATTTTGTGGCTATTGGTCGAGGTCTAATTGCTGACCCTGATTGGCCTGGAAAAGCTCGGAAGGGAGAGGCCGAAAATATCAACCGTTGTATAAGTTGTAATGTGGGCTGTATTGGAGAACTTTTGGCTAATGGTAAAGTCCATTGTGCTGTGAACCCTTGGGCCGGAAGAGAATTTGCATGGGGAGAAATGGAACCTGCTCGAAAAAAGAAAAGAGTAGTAGTGGTAGGTGGTGGCCCGGGAGGGATGGAGGCAGCGCTGGTTTCTGCTCAGAGAGGGCATGAAGTAATTTTAATAGAAAAGGAAAAAGAATTGGGAGGACAAATGCTCCTTGCTTCTCGTCCCCCTCATAAAGAGAAACTTTTATGGTTTAAAGATTATATGGAAAAACAGCTTACCAAATACGGAGCGAAAGTGGAAACCGGTAAAGAAGCAGATGCTGGCTACATTTTATCTCTTTCTCCGGAGGTGGCCATAATTGCTACAGGTGGTCAACCTATAATCCCTGATTCTTGGCAGCTGGACCCCTCTTTTGCTACTACTGCCTGGGATGTATTAAAAGGCCAAGTGGAAATCACCGGCAAACAGGTAATAGTTATAGGAGGAGGGTTAGTAGGTTGTGAAGTAGCTGCCTTTTTAGCTGAGCGAGACAACTGGGTGACTTTAGTAGAGATGCTTCCTCAATTGGCCTATGATGCTGAAGTTATCACTCGTATTGAGCTTTTACGGGAGTTGAACAAAGAAAACATAAAAATTATGACTCAGACCAAGTGTATTGATATTCAGGGAAGCAGGGTAGTTTATTTATGCGAAGGAGACCCTTCAGCCTTGGAATTACAAGGAGACTACTTAGTATTTGCTTTGGGGACTAAGTCAGAAAGAAAATTATATGATGCTTTAGTAGATAAAGTTCCCGAGCTGTATCTTATAGGCGATGCTCGTGCTCCTCGTCGGATTTATCAGGCAGTTTTAGAAGGGGCAGCAGTAGCTCGTAAGTTATAGGGTTGACCAAGAAACTACTGAGGG
>JAGPEW010000237.1 GCA_018056825.1 Candidatus Sordicultor aquaticus | reverse complement strand
ATCTTCTTTTAAGGGATTATAATATCCCGCGAAACTGGTTAAAATATTAAAACTTTAAAAAAGTAAATTACATCGGGAATTAAAAACTAAAGGTTATTATATATTGAGGGATACTATAGCTTATTCAGTAGTCTTTTGCTTTTGTTCTTTACTATTTGGGGGTTATAAGGGGGCTTGCCCCCCTGAGGGATGTTTTCTCCCTCAGTAGTCTTTTGTTTTTATTTTTTGTTTCTTTGTTCTTTGTCTTTGGGGGATTATAAAGGGGTGCTCCCACTGAGGGATGCTTTTTCCCTCAGGGTGTTTTTGTTTTTAAGTCTTTATTTTTCTTTGTTTTGGGGGTCATTAGGGAGTATTTTCCCCCTAATAGTAGGAAGGTTCTTTCTTCCTCAGTTGTTTTTTCTGTTTTTTATGTTTTTATCTTTTGGGGGGTTATGAGGGGGTACGCCCCCTCATAGTCATTGTAATGAGTTTTTGCGGTTAACTATATAAAGATAAGATTTCTAATCAATATAAATTGAAAACTGGGAGGAAAAAATGCTAGGAAATAAAAACATAAATGATAGGAATCATTTAGAAATTGCCGGATATGATGTGGTAGAGTTAGCTCAAACTATGGGGACTCCTCTTTATGTCTATGATGAAGATCTAATCCATGATAATATGCAAGAATATAAGCAAAGCTTTCAAGAAAACTATCCTCATTTTTCTCTGGCTTATGCGGGTAAAGCTTTTTTATGTTCCGCTTTGTGCTCTCTCTTGGATAAAGAAGGTTGGTGGGTGGATGTAGTATCGGGAGGAGAGTATTATCTTACCTCCACAGCTAGTTTTCCGGTAGAGCGAACCATTTTTCACGGTAATAATAAAACTATAGAGGAGCGACGTTTGGTTCTTCAAGGAGGAGTAGGGCGGTGGGTGGTAGATAATGAAGTAGAGCTGGATTTCCTCCTCAAAGAGGCTTCGTCATATGCCTCTTATAAAGTTCCTCTTTTTTTTCGCCTCACTCCTGGAGTTGACCCTCATACTCATCAATACATTACCACTGGTAAAATTGATAGTAAGTTCGGTTTCCCTCTAAGGGAAGCAGAAAATGCTATATTAAAAGCCCTTCAATCTGAAGATTTAGAAGTGTGGGGTCTCCACTGCCACATTGGTTCACAGATTGACCAAATAGATCCCTTTTTAAAAGCGGTAGAAATTATGCTTCAATTTATGGCTGATTTTAGAAAAAAACATAATTTTGTGTTTCGAGAATTGGATCTAGGAGGAGGATTAGGAGTTCCTTACTTAGATGAAGAAAAAGGTCACTTCCCTTCTTTTCGTTTTTATGTTCGGGCGATATGTGAAAAAGTAAAGGGAATGTGTGATGAGCTTTCTTACCCCTTACCTCATCTTTATATAGAACCGGGTCGATCGGTCGTAAATACTGCTGGTAGCACCATTTACCAGGTGGGAAGCGTGAAAGAGATTCCGGGGGTAAAAAAATATGTGGCTGTAGATGGAGGGATGGCTGATAATCCCCGTCCTATTTTGTATGGTGCTAAATATCAAGCTCAAATTGGTAATCGAGTGATAGGGGAAAGAGAAAAAGTTTCAGTAGTGGGTAAATGCTGTGAGTCAGGAGATGTTTTAATAGGAGAAATTGAGCTTCCCTCTCCTTCTCCCGGGGATATTTTAGTAGTGGAGGCTACTGGAGCTTATAATCATTCTATGGCTTCCAATTATAATCTTATTCCTCGCCCGGGAGTGGTTTTCCTCCGGAAGGACAAGTCGGAATTGGTAGTGCGTCCAGAAAATTGGTATGATTTAGTAAGAAGAGATATTATTCCTGGTGAAAATAAAGAGGTGCAGCGATGAAAGAGATTGGGGTATTTTTAGTAGGAGCAGCAGGTAAGATGGGAAGGGAAGTAGTAAGGGCTATTCAGAGGGAAGAGGGTATAGTTTTGCGGGGAGCAGCCGATAAACAAGAAGTAGGCAAAGATGCCGGAGAATTGTCGGGTGTAGGACCTCTGGGAATCATAATAGAAGAGAATTTAGCTGAAGCAATAAATAGGGTGAAGCCCGATGTTATTTGTGATTTTACTCAGGCTGCAGCACTTCGGGAAAATCTTCCTCTTTTTCTGAATTGCAAAATCCCTTTGGTGATTGGAACAACAGGTTTAAGTAGTGAAGAAATAGAAACTTTACGCCGTACATGCAATGATAGGGGAATAGGTTGTGTAATTGCTCCTAATTTTGCTCTGGGAGCAGTATTGATGATGTATTTTTCTCGTATTGCTGCTCGGTATTTGGAACGAGCAGAAATAATTGAATATCATCATGCCCAAAAAAAAGATGCTCCTTCAGGAACAGCAATAAAAACTGCCCAAGGGATAGAAGAAGTTAAAAATACTCCCTTTTCTGATAAGAGTGAAGAAATACTATCCAGGGCGCGAGGAGCGCTTTTAGGCTCGGTAAATATCAACAGTGTAAGATTACCTGGATTTGTAGCTCATCAGGAAGTTATCTGGGGAGGAGAGGGAGAGATTCTCACCATAAGAAATGATTCTCTGAGCCG
>JAGPEW010000236.1 GCA_018056825.1 Candidatus Sordicultor aquaticus | reverse complement strand
TCCTAAAACATCCCCTAAATAGTGGACTCCAAGATAAAGCCGGGAAAAAGACACTAAAAAAGTTAAAACTCCAGCAAGGATAAAAAACGCAGGCTTCTTCAAATAGAGGGCCAGGGAGAAGAAGCAAGAAGTCACAGATTGCGCATGACCGCTGGGAAAAGAAAAATCTGTAGTCTCTTCGAGAATCCGTAGTCCCGTTCCTGCTGGTCGAGGAAGAGCGAAGAAATCTTTAAGAAGAAAATTAACGTAGAGAGAAAGAAGAGTGACTATTGCCAGACGGATGGATAATTTTCGGCTCACTCTCCAGTAGAGAAAAACTAAAAGAGCCAAATAGAACAATTCCTCTCCCAAGAAGGAAATACCTCGCATTACCTGATCGAGCAAAGGAGAAGAAATACTCTGCAGGGAAAGGAGAAGTTCAACACTTCGCAGAAGATTCATTTTTTCTTTCCTCCATAAAGTGGGTCAAAAGTTTTGCGACTTTTTGTAGGTTTTTCTCATCTACCGCATCCACTGTATCGGTATGCCAATGCCAGTTGACGGGAAGTCCTTTTTCCCCCAGTGCAATAATGGTTACTGCGCTGAGCCCTCGAGTTAAAAGAGGAGTAGCGTCGATAGAGAGACCAAAATAGGGGCAAAGAAGAAAAGGGGAACCACCGCCAGCGTCCTCCAGACCTCTGAGGAGTGTGACATCTGCATTATATATCTTCCACATTCCTTTCCGAGTGGCCAAGGTAAGCCTTCCAATGCCTAAGTTATCAAGATTGATGATGAGTACACTGTGTAATACATCTTCGTGCTTCTTGGCCAGGCGCAATGTACCCCATGTTCCTGATTCTCCTGCTCCCGTGAAGACTACCGAGAAGGGAAAACTTTGTTCTTTGAAGAGACGAGCGTGTTCTAAAGTTACTACTGCTCCTCTTCCATTATCATTACCTCCTGAAGATGGCGCCATAAAAAACTCTTGATGCATGTGTCCTGCAGCTATGAGAAAAAGGCATAAAGAAGGAAGAAGTGTTACCCATTGCCAGACTGGATGGAGAACAAAAAGTCTAAGTTCCGCTAGAGCTGTAATAGCAAAGGAAGAAGAAATCACGAACACAAGGACCACCGGGGGTTGGTGACAAAGCGAGGATGGAAAAAGATGGAAGGAGTAGCAGAATCAACATGAGCAAGAAGCACAATTTCTGGCGTGCTTTCGTTTTTACCTATAAGATTAGGAGAGAAACGCCGACAGAATAGAGAGCTGAGAAAGGGGAAAGTAGGGAGCCCCCAATATTCTAAAAAAAGAAGAACAAGACTCGTTACAAAAGACCAAAAAGGTATCCACTGCAGTACAAGAGCGGATTGAATAAATCCATCCCAGAGCACCAGGTAAGGCCAGGTATAAGTGGAAAGAGCAGGAAAGATTTCCCATTCTACGTTAAAATTAAGAGAAAGGAGTATTTCCTTGAGAAATTCAAAGAACGTCTGTTCTTTTTCTGAAGCCAAGGGTTGCGCTCCAATCTCCTTGAGTTTTTGCAGAACAACTTTAAAAAGGGAATTCTCTATTATATGTTCCACCTTGTTTCTATGCTATCGTTTTTCTACGAGCCTGTCAACGTTTTGGGCTTTTGTCAAATTGCGTGGAAAAGATATCTAAAAAACTATGGCGACAAAAACGAGAGAAAAGGTTAAAAAAAAGAGACCTTACCATCATAAAAAGAGGGACAATTGGTGAATGCCTCTACGCTTATTGACATAGGGCTGTTCTTGTTTGACAGCCCGAACTATATTGGGCTATACTGTAATTGTTAGCTTAGTGAAGTTAGTTATTAACAGAGAAAGGAGGTGCGAATAAGTGAAGTCAACTCGCAAATATCTATTATTGGGATTGGGAGTAGTTCTACTCCTTGCCTTGCTTTCTGGTTGTGAAGTAACAGTTGGACCTGAGCCACGTTATGGAGAGATAAAAATATGCACTGATGATCGGTCTATTTATGGATATGTTTACATTGATGACGATTCTACTGGATACTGCATTGATGGAGCAGAGTGGGATTGCGACAGTTGCACTACGGGATGGATTACCGTGACTTTGGATCAAAGACACTATTTGGAGGTTTGGGATTCCGAATCTGGTACTACTACTTACCATAAATGGTTTACACCCACTCGTGATGGACAGGTCATATGGATAAGCAACTAAACCTTTCCAGAGGTAAATTAGTTGCTATTTTCTTCTGTAGAAGAGCTATTCTCTAACACTAAATTGTAGCCCCGCTGAGGAGCTTGAAGCTCCAGAAGGCGGGGTATTTCTTTTTGGTAGCGAAGATAGGTAATTTCTCCCCCTAAAGTGAACCGAAAAGTTTCCTCTTCTTCACTTTCGGCAATTTTCTGGATTTCCCCTCTCCATACCATCCCCGAAATAGGGACCAACACCGATATGGCTTTTTCTTCATAAGATAATTTTCCTATTAAATAGGGTATTTCTTCGCTGTCGAAAGTAGGAGAGGGAATAGAAATAGTAGCTTCTTTAGTTCCTTCAGGAGAAGTAATTTTAATTTGGGCTTTTC
>JAGPEW010000235.1 GCA_018056825.1 Candidatus Sordicultor aquaticus | reverse complement strand
ATCCATTAGAGGGTCAATACATAAGTACAGATATGCGGGAGCACGTTCCGTTAGCCCTTGCTATGTTCTATGTTACTAAGGGTAATCCTCGTGATGCTGTTTTGGTCGCCGCTAATTTTGGTCGAGATTCTGATTCGATTGGGACATCGTCAGCTAGCATTGCTGGTGCATTTAGAGGTATTAGTGGTTTTCCAGAGAGATGGCTCGAAACTGTGATTATGGTTAACCCTGATCCAAATTTGGAGCAAATGTGTACAGATATTGCTGAGATAGCTATGGACAATATTACGAAGATGAAACGGGTTATTGATTATATAGAAGCTTTAGCTTAATTTTTAATCCCGCTAGAGCAATAAAATTGAGTTGGGTTGCTTCAGCAGTTGTTGCGGTAAAATTGTAAATCTCAGGTTGAGAACTTTACTAGATTTATTCGATAAACTTTGTATGATACTCTTTTTTTAAAGTTTTTAACATTTTAATCAGTTTTGCGGGATACTGTAATAATGAATATTCCTGCAAACGTAGAAAAGATGTGATAAAATGGTAGCAAAGTTTCTGTAAGGAGTTGAAAGTATGTCTGGACATTCTAAATGGGCACAAATAAAACACAAAAAAGCTAAAACTGATTTAGCTCGAGGGAAAGCTTTTAGCAAATTAATTCGTCTTATCACTGTAGCTGCTCGCCAGGGGGGAGGTAATCCAGAAAATAACGCTCGCCTGCGGATTGCTATTCAAAAAGCTAAAGAAGTAAATATGCCTCAGGATAACATTGAAAAGGCGATTAAGAAAGGGACCGGAGAATTAGAAGGAGTAACTTATGAAGAAATAACTTATGAAGGATATGGTCCAGGAGGAGTAGCTATAATGGTAGAAGTGCTGACTGACAATCGCAATAGAACCACGGCAGAACTGAGACATATATTTTCTCGCCATGGAGGAGCCTTGGGAGAGAGCGGTTCAGTTTCCTGGATTTTTGAGCGCAAGGGATTTATCAGTTTTGATAAAGAAAAAGTAGATGAAGAAGAATTAATGACTGTGGCTATCGAGGCTGGAGCAGAGGACCTAAGAGTGGGAGAAAGCACCATTGATGTTATTACTTCTCCTTCCGATTTTGACCAGGTTAGAGAAGCTATAGAAAGTGCTGGCCTATCTTATGATCTGGCTCAAATTACCATGCTTCCTAAAACCATGGTAAATGTAGAAGGGAAAGCCGCTCAACAAGTTCTAGAACTTATTGATGCACTGGAAGAGCACGATGATGTGCAAGAAGTTTACTCTAACTTTGAAGTAGCAGATGAGGTTTTGGAATCACTGGATAGGTGATGCCTAAAGCTAATTATATATTAGGGGTAGATCCAGGAACTGCTATCACTGGATTTGGAGTTATTGAGTCTTGTTCTCAAGGTAATTCCTTGAAAGTGGTAGACTATGGCTTTATCGCTACCGATAAAGGTCTTCCTGCCAGCGTAAGACTAAAAATAATTTTTGAAGATTTGCGGAGAATAATTGACCAACTAACCCCCCGGGAAATAGCAGTGGAGGAGTTGTTTTTTAACAAAAATTCTAAGACTGCTATTGCGGTGGGAGAAGCACGGGGGGTAGTTTTGCTATGTGCTGCTCTTAGTCAAGTGCCGGTTTATGAATATACCCCTCTTGAGGTTAAGCAATCCGTAGTAGGCTATGGTAGAGCTACTAAAAACCAGATTATTTATATGGTAAAGCAAATTCTAAACATAGAGAACGAAATTAATCCCGATGATGTGGCTGATGCTTTAGCAGTGGCGATTTGTCATGCCTTCCACTCGGAGAGGAGAAGCAATGTTGGATTATCTTAAGGGAAAAGTAATGGAAGTAGATGAAGAAGATTGGGTAGTAGAAGTCAATAATTTAGGTTTTCGCTTGAAAGTTACCCCTTTTGTTCTACCCGGGAGCATTGGAGAAGAAAGGCGCTTTCTTTTACGCACTTTTATGAAGGAAAACGGAGAATTTATTTTTTATGGTTTTGATGAGGAGAAAGAAAGGCTGGTTTTTGACCAGCTCCGGGAAGTTAGAGGAGTTAATCACCGCACTGCTTTTAAAATTCTATCTCGAGTAAGGTGGGAAGATTTAGTTAACTTAATTTTGAACGAAGAGGTTTCTATTTTGGAGGGCCGTACCAATCTTAGCTCTAAAACCATAAGACGGTTAGTCCTGGAGTTAAAGCCTCGTTTTGTAAAAAGTGGGTGGAAAATAGAAGGTCAAGGACACTCGGGAGAAGTAATAGAAGAAGTCAGAGAAGTTTTATCTCGTTTGGGTTACCGTCCGGCAGAAATTGAAAAAGTGATTGATGACTTATGGAGTGAGCTTAGTGAAGAAGGGGCGGATGTAGAGTCCTGGATTAAAGAGGCTTTAATCAAGTTAGGTGGTGGGATTTGAAAAGAGAGTCAGTGGATGACTTGCTTATTCGACCGAAAAGTTTGGCTGATTTCATTGGCCAGGAAAAAGTTAAGTCTAACCTTCAAGTTTACATTCAGGCTGCTCGCTCTAGAGGTGAACCCTTAGACCATCTCCTACTC
>JAGPEW010000234.1 GCA_018056825.1 Candidatus Sordicultor aquaticus | reverse complement strand
TTTAATAGCAGTAGCTCGAGAAGAAAGTGGAGCAAGTAGCCGGATACTTAAGTCTCATGGGGTGGATGTGGAAAAAATTTATCAGGCTTTGCAAGAAATAAGGGGGAGAAGAAGAGTGGATGACCCTTATGCTGAAGGAAAATATATGGCTTTAGAAAAATATGGTAGAGACTTAACCCAATTGGCTCGGGAAGGCAAGTTAGACCCGGTTATCGGTAGAGATGAAGAAATTAAAAGAGTGATTCAAATTCTGAGCCGTCGTACTAAAAATAATCCGGTTTTGATTGGTGACCCAGGAGTGGGTAAAACTGCTATTGTAGAAGGATTAGCTCAGAAAATTGTTAAAGGAGATGTTCCCGAAAGCCTGAAAGGTAAGAAATTGATCGCCTTGGATATGGGGGCATTGTTAGCTGGCGCTAAATTTCGAGGAGAATTTGAAGAGAGGTTAAAAGCAGTTTTAGAAGAAGTACAAAAGTCAGAAGGGAAAATAATTCTTTTCATTGATGAACTTCATACCGTGGTGGGAGCAGGAGCAGCAGAAGGAGCAATTGATGCTGCTAATATTTTGAAGCCTGCTTTGGCTCGAGGAGAATTACGCTGTATTGGAGCTACAACTCTAGATGAATATCGAAAATACATTGAAAAAGACCCAGCTTTAGAGCGTCGTTTCCAGCCAGTGTATGTAGGAGAACCATCGGTAGAAGAAACCAAGGAAATACTTAAGGGTCTACGAGATAAGTATGAAGCTCATCACCGGGTAAAAATTAGTGATGAGGCTATCGAGGCTGCTTCTGAGTTATCCAGCAAATATATTACCGACCGTTTTTTGCCTGATAAAGCTATAGACTTGATGGACGAAGCAGCAAGCAAAAAGAGAATGGAGATAGAAAGCGTTCCTTCGGAGATAAAGACTTTAGAAGAAGAATTACAAAAATTGGCCAAAGAAGGTATGGCAGCGGTGCAGGCTCAAGAGTATGAAAAGGCTGCTGCCTTGCGAGATAAAGCCGAAGCGTTGCAAAGAAGATACCAGGAAGAAAAAGAAAAATGGATGAAAGAACGGGAAATTAGTGAAGTAGTGGGAGAAGAAGATATTGCTCAAGTAGTGTCTAGTTGGACAGGAATACCAGTAGCTAAATTGGTAGAAAAAGAGAAAGATAGGTTACTTCATATGGAAGAAGAGTTGCATAAGAGAGTGGTAGGACAGGATGAGGCGGTCAGGGCAATAGCAGAGGCTATACGTCGTTCTCGAGCTGGTATAACTGAGGGAAGAAGACCCATAGGTTCTTTTCTTTTTCTTGGTCCTACAGGAGTAGGTAAAACAGAATTAGCTAAATCTTTGGCTGATTTTCTATTTGGTGATGAAAATGCTATTTTGCGTATTGACATGTCTGAATATATGGAAAAGCACTCTGTTTCTCGTTTGATTGGTGCTCCTCCGGGATATGTAGGCTATGAAGAGGGAGGGCAATTAACCGAAGTAGTAAGAAGGAGACCTTATCAAGTTATTCTTTTTGATGAAATAGAGAAAGCTCATCCTGATGTTTTTAATATTTTGTTGCAAATATTGGATGATGGAAGACTAACTGATGGTCAGGGAAGAACGGTAGATTTTACTAATACAGTTATTATTATGACCTCTAACTTAGGTAGTGCTTACTTCCGAGGAATAGACCCGGAGAAGGATAAAGAAGGTTTGCGTCGGGCTAAAGCGAAAGTTTTAGAAGAAGTGCGAAATCATTTTAAACCGGAATTTTTGAATAGAATTGATGAAATAATTGTATTCAATCCTTTGAGCAAAGAAGAAATAAAGAAAATTGTAGATTTGATGATAAATCGTTTACGAAATCGACTTAAAACTCAAGGGATGGACATAGTTATTACCTCAGAGGTAAAAGACTATTTAGCCCAAGCAGGCTATGACCCTGATTATGGAGCTCGTCCTCTTCGCCGTCTAATCCAGCGGGAGATAGAAAGTCCTCTTTCTGGAGAGCTAATTCGGGGTACTTTCCAGCCTGGTGATGTTATAGAGGTTTACTTAGAAGAAGGAGAAATAAAATTCCGCCGTAAAGAGAGAATAGAGGAGGAAGTTAAACTGTAAGCGACCTTCAATATAAAATAAAAAGCGGAACAGATTAAAATATGGAGAGCTATTAATGAGAGATAAAATTCCTTCTAATAGCTCTCTATTTGTTACTCTGTATGTTTTATAACTATAAAGGGGGTAAAACCCCCTTTATCATTCTCCTGGAAAGGGAAATCGCAAAAAGTTTACTTTACCATAAAGGCCGTCCCCTTCTTTATTTTTAGATGATATAGGATATAATCGAACTTCTTTATTGTTATGATAGAAATGAGCGGTGGTAAAATGAGGTAGAAATGATGGATATAAAGGGGAATAATTTTTTGAACAATCTCACTTTCATAAAAATCGAAAAGTTAACTCTTTAAACCATGAAGGTCTTTATGTTATAATCCACCAAGTTTTAATAGAGGAAGGAAACTGAATGCTTGAAACATTTATTGTTGCTATAGGATTAGGCTTGGACGCTTTTTCTTT
>JAGPEW010000233.1 GCA_018056825.1 Candidatus Sordicultor aquaticus | reverse complement strand
CGGAAGAACAGAGTGCATCGCTAGAGGAAATTACTTCAGCTGTAGAATCCTTGGCCCAGATAGCACAAGAACTCCAGGTAACAATGAGCCATTTCCAGGTGTGAAAACTCAATTACTAACAAAATTCGGCATAACCTCCTCGGGAGTTAAAATTAGAAGAGGTCAAAGGAGTTATGGAAAATCTATAACTAAGTCTAAACATAAATAAAGGAGTGATTCGGCAACAGATTAGAAAATTTGCTTTTTACTCTTTTTTGATGTATAATAGTGGAAAATTTTTTAGGGAATGATGTTCTTTGGTAGTTCAGGATCTTGAGCAAATCAAAGAATGGGTCGCTTCTATTGTGGGGGAAGAAGTAGTTATTGAAGTCAACAAAGGAAGAAAGAAAACAATAACTAAGAAGGGAGTAATAGAAAAAGCTTATCCTTTCTTTTTTACTTTGATAACCAATGTAGATGGTTCAAGTCAGAGAGCTTCCTTTAATTATAGCGATATTCTCACTAAAACCATAGAATTAGAAATAACCCGCTCTTGAAAGTTTAGTTTATCGTCTTTCTCTTTTTTCTTCTTTGATTTAAAATGTTTTTTATGAATAAACTGTTCGATTTCCCCTATGTTGTAGATATAAAAGAAGCAAAGAAGATACAAGAGAAGTTACAAACTCTATTATCTTTTGACTTTCCTTATCAAGATAGAGATATTGATTTAATAGCAGGAATAGATGTCTCCTACAATGCCGAAAAAGAAGCTTTAGCAGCAGTGGTAGTCTTAGACTTTCCCTCTTTGAGAGTAAGAGAAGTGTCTTGGGGGAAAGCTTCTCCTTCTTTTCCTTATATACCAGGTTTTCTATCCTTTCGAGAAGGTCCCGCTATTGAGAAAGCTCTCTCTTTTTTGGATTCTCAACCTCAGATTTTTTTCTTTGATGGACAGGGTATCGCTCACCCCCGAGGAGTAGGTTTAGCCACTCACTTAGGCATTCTATTTGGATTAGTTTCCGTGGGAGTAGCTAAAAGTAACTTAGTGGGTAATTTCGAAGAGCCTCCCGAAAAACAGGGCTCTTTTTCCTGGATAGAATACCAGGGAAAAAAAGTGGGGATGGCGTTACGGACTAAAGAAAAAGTAAAACCAGTCTTTGTTTCTCCCGGTAATAAAATTGATTTAGAAAATGCGAGACGTTGGACGCTATTAGTAACTACTAAGTATCGTTTACCTGAGCCTGTTCGCCAGGCTCATATTTTCAGCGAAAAAATTAAAAAAGGTGGAAAAGAAGAATATGGACGATATTCCTTTTCATGAATTAGAAGAAGAAGGTAGTACAGAAAACAAAGTAGTTATCACTGTGGTGGGCAAAGATAAAATAGGAATTATTGCTGCTATTACTTCTTGCCTTGCCGAGCACGAGGTAAACATCGAAGATATCACCCAAAAAATATTGGGAGAGTATTTCACTATGATTTTAGTAGGGGATACATCCTACTGCCCGGTGAGTCTTACCGAATTACATCGGGATCTCATCCAAAAGGGAGAAGAAATTGGAGTCACAGTTTATATGCAGCACGCCAGTATCTTTCGGGCTATGCATCGGATTTGAGGTGAAAAAATGCTTTTTGATCGCTCAGAAATATTAGAAACTTTACGCATGCTAGAGATAGAGAATTTAGACGTGAGAACAGTAACTTTGGGAATTAATCTCTTAGATTGTCGCTCTGGCGACTTTTCTTCTACTATAGAAAAAGTAGTAGAAAAAATCCGTTACTTATCTTCTCCTTTTCATAAGGTGGTAGAGGAGACCTTCGTCAAGTATGGGATTCCTATAGTAAACCGACGAATAGCTATTTCTCCAGCATCTTTTCTCTTAAATGGTAGAGAAAGAAAAGAAGAAGTTGTAGCTTTAGCCCAAAGATTAGATGATTTAGCCCGAGAGCTTCAAGTTGATTTTATAGGAGGATTTACCGCTTTAGTTCCCAAAGGGTTTACCCCGGGAGACTTATTGCTTCTAAATTCTCTACCTTTTGTTCTTTCTCAAACTCAAAGAATCTGTGGTTCGGTAAATTTAGCTTCCAGCCGTAGTGGAATAAACGTAGATGCCATTTTAAAGATGGGAGAGATAATCAAAGAAACCTCTCTTTTAACCGCTCAAGAAGGAGGAATAGGCTGTGCCAAATTAGTGATTTTTGCTAACGCCCCAGAAGACAACCCTTTTATGGCTGGAGCTTTCCATGGACCGGGAGAAGCAGATGCGGCCTTGAATGTAGGGGTAAGCGGCCCAGGAGTTATCAAAGAAGCCATCCGCAGAAAACCCAAAGCGGATTTGGGAGAAATAGCTGAAGTAGTAAAAAGGACCGCTTTTAAAATCACAAGAGTAGGAGAGTTGATAGGTAAAGAAATAGCTCAAAAGCTGGGAGTACCTTTCGGAATTGTAGATTTATCTCTGGCTCCCACACCCCGGGTGGGAGATAGCGTAGCGGAGATTTTAGAAGAAATGGGATTAGAAAAATGTGGAGCCTGGGGTTCCACTTTGGCTTTAGCACTTTTAACTGATGCTTGTAAAAAAGGAGGTGCTATG
>JAGPEW010000232.1 GCA_018056825.1 Candidatus Sordicultor aquaticus | reverse complement strand
AACCTGGTTCGTATGATCACCCTCCTCGGAGTATCAACCTTAGTGAGTCTCTTTAAAGAGATAGGAGGTCAATATCCCTACTCTTTAGAGAGTATCGGATAAAAACAAACCAGAATCAGCTGAGATCAAGTCTAATTCCAGTCGAGATCTTTTCTTATCTTTCCTTTTATCTTAATTTTTTTGAATCTACTAAAGATTAGCGCTAAATAGAAGTAATTGTGACACAGTCTGATTGGCGGTGGTATTTAGAAAAGCTTGTCCAGGTTGAAAAAGTCTCTTTGTAAAAGGGGACAGGCTACTGTTCTTGGGGTTGAAAGTGGCAAGAGATTTAAGATGAGAAGGTGATGTTGTAGTAGCGCAATAAAAAACTTACTCTTGAAGTATGTTACGGGGGATGAAGAGGGTTTTGCGAAAAAGTAATGGGTAAATGTGATAAAGTATAATTATAAAATGAGGGTCTTTGGGGTGTGAAAATGCTTAGGGAAGTAGATATGGATGCTCAGCTTTACGATAAAGTAAAAAAGTTAGAACGTGAGATTGAGGAGATAAAATTAATATTACTAAAATCAGGAAAGATAAAAAGGGCTGAGAAACCAATCTCATTAGAAGGTATTTGGGAAGGAATTGAGGTTACAGAGGAAGATATTAAATCTTCTAAAAAATCTCTTTTTCCTCAAGACTATAATGGCTTGTGGGATTTTTAAATGTCATTTTTTTGTAGCTGATACCCGTTCTTTGGTGTGGTACTTCACTGAAAGCAAAAAATTAGGGCAAAAAGCTCTTGAAATATTTAGAGATTCGTTATCAGGGAAAAACATAATATTTATCCCTACAATTGTTCTTGCAGAGATAATTGATATTATAGAAAAGAAGCGTATCAGCGTTAATTATGAAGAATTGTTAGATATAATAGAGGAAGGTAGCAACTTTGAAATTTTCCCTCTTGATATTAATGTATTAGAAACATTAAAAGACATAAAGGATATTTCTGAGTTACATGATAAAATTATAGTGGCAACGGCCAAATTACTTGGGGCAAAGATAGTTACGAAAGACAAAGATATACAGAGTTCTGACGTGGTTGAAACAATATGGTAGGAAAAAGAAGACGGGCTAACTTTCATAAACGGGGCAAGGCTGTAAAGAGGATTCCTCAAAATCATGTTATGGGAAATCGGGAGGATCTATGAGGGAACGTAGAATAGATGGCGTGCATTCTGTTAGCTCGCCAACGCAAGAAGGGTATCTTTCTATAGGAAGTGAAGCATGAAAAACCTGGTGGTCTATATAGAGTGGGATCCTGAAACAAAGTTGTATGTCGGTATTGTTCCTGACATCCCGGGAGTGCATACTCAGGGGGCGACTTGGGATGAACTCCAAAAAAACTTAAAAGAAGTGCTCGAGCTCTGTTTGGAGGAAAACCCGGATTGGAAAGAAGGTTTGCCACATTTTGTGGGTCTGCAAGAGATTGAGGTAGGTGAGTGAGCAAACTTCCTCTGGTTGGTGCCAAAACGATGGAATAATTGCTTTTAAAGTTGGGATTTAAAAAGGTTCGCCAGAAAGGGAGTCGCGTTTTTTACCGACATATCGATGGGCGGACAACCACAATTTCTCACCATCCGGGAAGAAAATTAGCTAAGCCTCTTATCTGAGAGATATTACGTGAAATTGAACTGTCTCCTGAACAATTTAGCGAAGAGTTGAAGAAGCTGTGAAGGCCTTCAACTGTCTTTCGCTTCGGGTATCATATTAGGATTAGCGAATAACCTGTTTGCGAGGGAGAGAAAAAAGGATTATAGGGGGATTTACCACCCCTATTGCTCTTTTTGTCATGCCTGAAATCAGTAGTGAGACACTTATCCTTTTCTGTCATGCCTGAAATCTTCAATCAGGCATCCACCTCCTCCGTCATTCCCGAAATCAGTAATCGGGAATCCAAATGTTTTTTGAATACTGTGGATTCCTGGTAGAACTATTCAGGAATGACAGATAAAGGGATTATAAGGGGTTTACCCCTTATTGTTCTGATACATTCAGGAATGATAGAAAGGTGCAAAAGATACGTTTAGGAATGACGGATTATAAAAGGACAGGCTACTTTTTCTCCACTCGGGAAGGAATTATAAGAGATTTTGTGGGATTGGACATCGTTCTTAGCGTATTTGAAATTGTCAGAAAGGGAATTTGGGCAAAGCGTAGTCAAATATACACCTGTTAGGTGAAATTCTTCACGCTTTCTCATAATATGAGAGGAACTCCTCTCTTTTTATTCCAGCTTGACGACAAATCACCCTTAATGTCGAACCTTTTATCCTCTCATGATTCGGCATAGTTAAAGGAGTTTTAGTCCCATCTGGATTTTCTCTCACCATTGAGATATGCTCTCCCATTCTGACTATTCTGAATCCGAGATTTTCGAATGTTTTTATGACCATTCGCTTGGGAGCATCTTTTGGGAATTTCATTATACAGCTACTTCTGCAACAAAGGTTTCTATAATTTCCTCGGTTTCAAAGATATCCCTTCCGAAGGTTTCCATGTGAAACTTAATAGCTGATTTCACATCTGCAAGTGCTTCTTCGTAAGTCTTACCTTCA
>JAGPEW010000009.1 GCA_018056825.1 Candidatus Sordicultor aquaticus | reverse complement strand
ATGTTGGCAGGGAGCTACAAATAGCGGTCGACACACTACTGCTGGACATTTTTTCTCCCGAATATGAGCTTCGTATTCATTTCGAAAATAACGAATAGTGCTCAAAACTGGATTGGGAGCAGTTTGGCCTAGGCCACACAAAGCAGTAGTCTTAATATGGTTAGCTAAAGTTTCTAAGCGCTCTATATCTCCCTCTTTTCCTTCTCCTTTAGTAATTCTCTGTAAAATTTCTAACATCCTTTTAGTGCCTACTCGACAAGGGGTACATTTTCCACAAGATTCATCTTGAACAAATTCTAAGAAAAAGCGAGCCAAATCCACCATACAGGTATCTTCATCCATAACTATAAGACCACCTGAACCCATTATGGCTCCCAGCTCTTTCAGAGAATCATAATCGATTTTGACATTGAGGTGTTCAACGGGGATACATCCACCTGAGGGTCCTCCCATTTGCACTGCTTTTAGTTTCTTGCCTCCTCGGATACCTCCCCCTAAGTCGTAAATAATTTCTCCCAAAGTAATGCCCATAGGCACTTCGACTAAACCAGTGTTATTCACATCTCCGGCCAGAGCAAAAACCTTAGTTCCCTTACTGTTTTCGGTTCCAATAGAGCGAAACCAATCTGCTCCTTTTAATATTATAGGAGAAATATTAGCGTAAGTTTCCACATTATTAATCACTGTAGGCTTTGCCCATAACCCTTCCTGAGCAGGAAAAGGAGGTTTAGGACGAGGCATACCCCTTTTACCCTCTACTGAGGCAATTAAAGCTGTTTCTTCTCCACAAACAAAAGCTCCTGCTCCAATACGAATTTCGATATCAAAACCAAAACCACTATTTAAGACATTTTCTCCCAAAAGACCATATTCTCGGGCTTGACCTATAGCATATTCCAGTCTCTCCACCGCTAAAGGATATTCTGCTCGAACATAGACATAACCTTTTTGTGCTCCTACTGCATAGCCGGCAATAGCCATAGCTTCAATTACCGAATGAGGGTCACCTTCTAAGATACTTCTATCCATAAAAGCTCCCGGGTCGCCTTCATCAGCGTTACAGATGATAAATTTAGGATAACCAGTAGCTTTTCTGGTAAACTCCCACTTCAAGCCCGTGGGAAATCCTGCTCCCCCTCGACCTCGAAGTCCTGACTTTTTAACCTCTGCTATTACTTCATCAGGAGTCATCTCATTCAAAACCCGAGCAAGAGCTAAATAGCCATCTCGAGCAATATATTCTTCAATGCTCAAAGGGTTAATAAACCCGCAATTGCGCAAAGCAATTTTTACTTGTTTATCAAAAAAATCAATTTCCTGCAAAAACTTTTTCTTTTCTTCCTGAGGAGGCTGATACAATAATCTTTCCACTATTCTCCCTTTAAGAAGATGTTCTTCAACTATCTCCTGGGCATCCTCAGGAGTTAATCTCTGATAAAAAACCCCTTCCGGGTAAATAATAGCTAATGGCCCTAAGTTACAAGGTCCCACACAACCAGTTTCGATTAATCTTACTTCGTTATCTAAGGCATTTCTTTGGAGCTCCCTCACTAAAGCTTCTTTAACTTTTAAAGCTCCAGAAGAAATACAAGCTGCTCCAGCACATAGAAGTACCTGACATCTTTCCTGTTCCGCCATCCTTTTTACCTCCTATCCCTACTTTCAGCATGCACTACCCAGTCTCCTACAATCTGGCCATTAACCAGGTGAGAAGCTATGATTTGTCGAGCTTTATCGGGAGTAAGATCACCATATAAAACTCGCTCTTCACCTTTTTCCACACTCACTAAAGGTTCTCGGTCACAGAGCCCAATGCAACCAGCTTGAGTAACTATAACGTTGGTAAGACCTCGTTTAGCAATTTCATCTAAAATTGCTGACATTACCTCTCTTGCTCCTGCCGCTATGCCACAGGTTCCCATATGGACTACCACTTTATAATCGGCCTTACCATCTCGTAATAAAGTTCTTTTCTGTGCTTCCTCTTTAATTCGCTTTAAATCTTCTATACTATTTATTTTCATCCTCAATTCCTCCTTTTAAAATTTCTTCTTGATACTCTATCCACTCCCGGATAGCGGGCAAAATCATACCCCGGTCCTTACCAGTTAAACCTAATTCTTTTTCCATCTGTTTACTATTAAACAACCACTGGCAATCATCTACCCGATGGATAAATTCTAATTCCACTTCTGGATGAGAAGCCATAATTACGCAAAGAGTGTCAGCCAACTTCCCCAGAGGAGGTAAATCGATGCTATCTCTCTGAAAAGTTGCTCGTACCGTAGTTCCTTTACCTTTTTCCGACAATATCTCTAAATTCCCCTGACATTGTTGAGCCAGTTGGTCCAAAAGAGGAATACCCATTCCCACTTTTTTACTCTGTCCGGAAAAAAAAGGATCTCTCACTCTCTTTAGGGTTTCCTCATTCATACCCTCTCCGTCATCTTCAATAACCAATTCCAAGCAATTCTCTCGAGTATCTTCGAGGATAGAAATTCTTACTTTTTTAGCTTTAGCTCGAAGGGAATTTTCTACTATATCCAAAATATGTAAAGAAATTTCCTTCATAAATCAGGAATAGCTTTTCACTATCTCCGTAATTTGGGCCGGATTTACTCTTTTATAGATATCATTATCAATTCGTACTACCGGTGCTAAACCACAAGCTCCAGCACAACGCATTACTTCCAAAGAGTATAACCTATCTTCAGTTACCTCTCCTACCCCAATTTCTAAATCTTTTTCTAAACGATTGAGAATTTCTTGCCCCCCTCTCACATAGCAAGCTGTTCCTAAACAAACCTGAATAAGATGTTTTCCTCGAGGTTTAAGAGAGAAAAAGTGATAAAAAGTAACCACCCCATAGATTTCACTCAAGGGAATATCCAAAGCCTGGGAAACCTTTTTTAAAACCGAGGGGGGTAGATAACCAATCAAGTTCTGAATAGCATGCAAAGCTTGAATTAAACCACCTGGTTTACCTTTAAATTTCTCCAAAATCATCTCTAAGGCTTCTTCTTGTTCTGGTGAAATTACTTCTTTTTCCGCTGAGAGATTAACCGCCATTTCTTTTCCTCCCCTACAATTATTTAAATGTATTATAATTCATTATTAAAAGCAGTTCAATTAAGATACTTTTATTTATAAAACATCCAAATCTCTTCCTAGCTGTTATCCTAGAAAAATACAGATAATAAAAAACTTAAAAAGAGCAGAGTTAAATAAGCTCCGAGGGGTAGCTTAACTCAAAAGGCCTTCTTTTTCTAGTGCTTCTCTAATGGTGGAGTAACCTACCACCATTATTTCCTCTTGAGATTCAGGGAGAGAGGAAGAAGGATAATAAGAAGAAATTACTACTCTTTTAATGCCCATTCTAGCAGATTCATTCACTCGTTGTTCTAAAAGAGGAATAGGGCGAATTTCTCCGCTCAATCCCACTTCTCCTAAATAAACCGTTTCTTTATTTATTTCTCGATTCAAGCGAGAAGAAACTAAGCTAAAACATACCGGAAGGTCTAAAGCAGTCTCTGAGGTTTTAATTCCTCCCACCATACTCAGATACACATCATGTCTAGAGAAACGTAAACGGGTATTTTTTTCAATAACTGCTAAAAGCAAATGGAGACGATTTAAATCCATACCTAAACTTACCCGGCGAGGAAAGTCAAAATAACTAGGATGAACCAAAGATTGGATTTCTAAAACCATGGCTCTTTTTCCTTCTGCCCATACTGTGCGAGCAGTACCTATGCTAGTTAATCTACTATCCTCCATAAAATAATGAGAGGGGTCTCTCACCTCTATCAACCCTTTTTCTTGCATCTCCAAAATTCCTACTTCCTGAGTAGAGCCAAAACGATTTTTCATACTCCGCAAAAGACGCAAGGGATGGTTGGCATCACCTTCCAAATACAGCACCACATCTACTAAATGTTCCAAAACTTTAGGTCCGGCAATAGCGCCTTCTTTAGTCACATGTCCTACTAAAAAAAGAGCCACATTTTCTTTTTTAGCTATTTCCATAAACCGAGAACTTAAATCTCGAAGAGTAGCTATACTACCCGGCAAAAATTCTAAATTCTCCCGTCCCAAGTTCTGGATAGAATCAACAATTACTACTTGAGGTCGAAGAGAAGAGATTCCTTCCCTTACCTCTTCAAAAGAATTAGTAGAAAGAAGAAAAAGAGGAGGGTTACAATCTAAACCTAATCTCTCTACTCGTAGATAAACCTGATAAAGAGATTCCTCACTACTGGCATAAAGAACTTTTTTCCCCTCCCGGGCAATACTCTCGGCAATCTTCAATAGCAAAGTAGATTTCCCAATACCAGGGTCTCCACTCAAGAGAACTAAAGAACCTTCTACCACTCCTCCCCCTAAAACCCGATCTACTTCCCCTAAACCAGTAGAAAAACGGTTGCCCAACTGGAGTTTTTTTTCTCTAATTTCTGATAGAGAAAGAGGAGGAGAATAAGAAGATTCTTCTTTCTTTTTACTCTCTTCTCGAGAAGTAAGTAAAAAAGAATTCCACTCCCCGCATTGAGGGCATTTTCCTAACCAACGGGGAGTGAAATAACCACAATTACTACAACGGTAACTCACGTTATTTTAGCTTTTCAAAGAAAGCTCCAGAGGAAGTAACTTGGTGAAATTTATCTTTCCTTCCTCTACCCCTACCAAAATCCTATCTTCTTCTTTAAATACACCTTTGAGCATAAGATCCGAAAGAGGATCTTCTATCAAGCTTTGAATAGCTCGGCGCAGAGGTCGAGCCCCAAAATTAGGATCATATCCTTCTTGAGCAATAAGAGAACGAGCTTCAGGAGTTAGGTCTATTTCCATTTTATGTTCTCTCAAGCGTTCTCGAGTTTCTTTCATCATCAGGTCCACTATAGCCTCAATTTCTTTCTGATTGAGAGGTCGGAACACGATAATCTCATCCACCCGGTTTAAAAACTCCGGAGTAAAGACTTTCTTTACCTCTTCGATAACTTTTTGCTTGATATCTTGATAAGACATAACCTCTTTTTCTATTCTACCACTAAAACCAATACCGGATTGAGAAGAAATGAGACGGGCCCCCAGGTTAGAAGTCATGATGATAATAGTATTTTTAAAGTCTATCATTCTCCCTTGAGCATCAGTTAAACGACCCTCTTCCATAATCTGCAACAAAATATTAAAAACATCGGGATGAGCTTTCTCTATCTCATCAAAAAGAACTACCGAATAAGGTTTTCTTCTTACCTTTTCGGTTAATTGTCCTCCTTCCTCATATCCTACATATCCCGGAGGAGAACCAATTAAACGAGACACAGTAAATTTTTCCATATATTCTGACATATCTAAACTGATGAGGTTATCTTCTTTACCGAAGAGAAACTCAGCCAAAACTTTAGCCAATTCGGTTTTACCCACTCCCGAAGGACCAAGAAATATAAAAGAACTAATAGGACGGTTGGGGTCTTTTAGACCAGCTCGAGAGCGCCGAATAGCTCGACATACTGCCTCCACCGCTTCTTCCTGTCCTACTATACGCTGGTGGATTTCCTTTTCCATATTGACTAACTTTTCTTTTTCCTCAGTATCTAAACGAGAAACTGGAATACCAGTCCAGACAGAAACTACGTTAGCAATGTCCTCTTCTTCTACCAAAGGCCGAGAATTATCCACTTCTTTCAACCAATTCTCTTTTTTATCCCGATACGTCTTTTTTAGCTTCTCTTCCTCATCCCGGTAATGCGCTGCCTCTTCAAAATCCTGGTTTTTAACCGCTTTCTCTTTTTGTTTTTTAATCTCCTCTGCTTCCTTTTCTAACTCCTTCAAGCTCTCAGGTAAAACTGTAGCTTGAAGCTTAACTCGGCTAGAAGCTTCATCCATAACATCGATAGCTTTGTCTGGAAGATAACGGTCAGCAATATATCGCTGAGAAAGCTTAACCGCTGCTTCTACTGCCTCATCAGTTATCTTGACCCGATGGTGTTCCTCGTAGCGTCCTTTGAGCCCTCGCAATATTTCCACACTTACTTCTGCTGATGGTTCATCCACATAAACGGGCTGAAACCTTCTCTCTAAAGCAGAATCTTTTTCTATATATTTACGATATTCCATAATGGTAGTAGCGCCTATGGTCTGCAATTCACCTCGAGCTAAAGCAGGCTTTAAAATATTAGCAGCATCGATTGCCCCTTCTGCTGCCCCTGCTCCCACCAAGGTATGAATTTCATCAATAAACAGAATCACTTCTTTACTTTGTACAATTTCTGAAACAATCTTTTTCAGTCGTTTTTCAAATTCTCCTCGATATTTGGTACCAGCTACTATAGCAGCCAAGTCTAAGCTTACTACTCTTTTACCCTTTAAAGTTTCTGGAATATCTCCTTTTATTATTTTTTGCGCCAAACCTTCAACGATGGCAGTCTTACCTACTCCTGGCTCGCCTAAAAGAACAGGATTATTTTTAGTGCGACGGCTCAGAATCTGCACTACTCGCTCGATTTCTTTTTCCCGACCAATAACCGGATCTAATTTGTTCTCGGCAGCTAACTGAGTTAAATCCCTGCTGAACTCATCGAGCACTGGAGTATGGCTTTCCCGAGAAGGGCCATTAATCTCGGGTAACCCTCCTTCTTCGGGATTTTCATTTAAAATTTCATAAAGTTTAGCTCTAACTGTTTCTAAATCTAAACCCAGCCGCTGTAAAATTTGTGCTCCCACTCCTTCTCCTTCCCGGAGAATACCTAAAAGAATATGCTCTGTGCCTACATAATTATGACCTAAGCGGCGAGTCTCATCCAGAGCTAGCTCTAAAACTCTTTTAGCGCGAGGAGTAAAAGCTACTTCCCGAGAACTTTGATACTCTCTTTGGTCCACAAAATTTTCCAACTCTGCTCGAACTAAATCCATAGTTATATCAAAGCTATCCAATATCTTAGCCGCAACTCCTTCTCGTTCCCGCAGTAAACCTAAAAGCAAGTGTTCTGTCCCAATATGATTATGCTTGAGACGCACAGCCTCATCTTGAGCTAAGATAATCACCTTTCTAGCTCTTTCCGTATATCTCTCAAACATCGTTAAATATCCTCCCTAAATCTATTCCTAAAAAATCCAGTATTTTCATACCTTGCCCTCTTAATAACCCCCGGTTTATTACCTTATTCCATAAATTATTAGTCTTCACAAATTGAAAACCCCTACTCTCAGGCAATATTCCCTCCTCCCGAGCTAAAAGCCAAAAAGAAATGAAATCTAAAATCTTTTTTTCATCTTTTTCTAGGTTTTCTTCTATTAGTTCTTTATATAAATTCTCTACCATTTGCCAGAAAATATCTCGACGAGAGGGAAATTTCACCAAAGACGCCCGAGCTTGTTTCTCCCATTCCCAAATTCCTTTCCCAAAATCTTGCATAGTTTTCAAAACTTCTCTTTCTTTTACTCCTAAAGTAAAAAGATTAGAAATCACAAAAAGATGGGATAAAATTTGTTCACTTTCGCCATAGACCTCTACTAAAAATTTATCACTGTCTTTAAACCATTGAAAAACCTTTCTTTCCCCGTACAAAAAGGAGAGAGCAGGTAAATGCATCCTCATATAGATTTTGATGCCGGTCCCTAAACGGGAAGGAGAAGAGGTAAGATATCCCCATTGCTCACTATAGGCATACGGGAGGTGACTCTCCCAAAAATCATCCCATTTACTCAATTTCTTCCAATAAGATTCTAAATTGTGATGTTCACCTTCTACAAACAAAGATAAATGGTCTTGATAATTAATGAGAACTCCTAAATTACCCTTATGAATCAAAACCTTCCCCGAATAATCATACGGTAATTGAGGTAAAAACCAACTTAGGGATTTGATTTCCTGAGAGTGAGGACTTAATTCTAGCCAAGAAAACCCCCATCGAGTTAAAGAATAATAAATTTTCTTAACTCTCTTTTTTACTTCCTCTTCCCAAAGAGGAGAAAAATAGATAGAAGAAGGGAAGGGAGTATCAGCAAAATTTCGAGACAAAATTAAAGCAACTCTATTAAATCCGTCAAGGAATTTATCTTTTCGGTTCAGAGATAAACGCTTGCTGAGGATAAAGCTCATTTTAAACGAGAACGAAGCTTCTCCATCACCTTTTTCAAATGCCCTGCTTTTTCATAGTTTTCTTTTTCTATAGCATTTTGCAAATCTCGAGTGAGACGGGAAATAGTATTCTGTATTTTTCTTCGCTTCCACCAATGAAGAGGAACTTTGCCTCTATGGTAAACCCCTTCTTGGTTTTGCAATAACCAACTTTTTATCTCCTCGGAATAAAAATCGTAACAATGGGGACAACCCACCATCCCCATTTTTAAGAAATCCTCCCATTTCCATTGACAAAAAGAACACTGCTCCCCTTCCTTTTCTTCCAAGGGAAAGATTCTAGTCAAAGATGAATTTTCTTCTGGAGTATTAGAACTAATCACTCGGGAAATAGAAACTTTTTGAGAACAGGAAGGGCAAAGAAAAAGCTTATTCTTAACCTCCCCTTCCCCCCCTATAAAATAAACTACTACCTTAGCTTCCCTAAGACCACAGATATCACATTTCATCTATTCCACCCATCTCAAAACTTGTAAAAGGATTTCTTTAAAGATTCGAGAGCGCAACCTATTCCTGTCTGCCACCGAGGAAAAATCTAAGCCTGTTACTTTATTTAAAGCATCTATAGTGGCTGCCCGAATAAGAGCTCCCTCGCGAGGAGTAATGAAATCTTCTCTTTCCAACCAATTTACTAAATCTTCTACATCGCTCTCTTTCAAATATTCCTCGTTATCATCTAAGTAGACAACTACGGGCTCTAAACGGTCAATAGGCACTCTTCTAATCCTAACATAACCGCTACCCCCTCGTCGACTTTCTACTATAAAACCTCGAAATACATTGAAGCGAGTGGCTAAAACGTAGTTAATTTGAGAAGGAGCACAATCAAATTCACTAGCCAACCTTCCCCTTTGAATGGTTATCATTTGATCTGGGGAACCTTCTATAAGCTTAATAATATATTGTTCAATATCATCGCATAGGGAGTACATTTTTTTCGCCTCCTCCCTTGACTATTATTGACCTTTACTATATTATATGCCAAATTACTTATTTGTCAATCAGTAGAAGGGCGAAGAAGAGGAAAAAGAATGACTTCTCGAATAGAAGAAGAATTGGTAATAAGCATCATTAATCGGTCAATGCCAATTCCTAAACCTCCGGTGGGGGGCATACCATATTCTAGAGCTTCAATATAATCTTCATCAATTAAATGAGCTTCCAAGTCCCCTTCTTCCCTCTTTTTGAGTTGGTCTACAAATCTCTTTTTTTGTTCAAAAGGGTCATTTAGCTCGCTGTAGGCATTTCCTACTTCTTCTTTACCAATAAAAAGTTCAAAACGCTCCGCTAGTTGCGGATTATCTTTTTTGGCTCTAGCTAAAGGCGAAATCTCTACTGGATAATCAAAAACAAAGGTAGGATTGACCAAAAGAGGCTGTACAAACTGCTCTAAAAACTCGTTAACAAACTTCCCTCTATCCCAACTATCTTCATAACTCATTCCTCGTTCTTTAGTCTTAGCTCTAATAGTTTCCAAAGAATCTTCCACAATGTCTACCCCTACCAGTTCTTGGATGGCTTGGGGTAAGCTAATGCGCTTCCAAGGTGGAGTAAAATCTAAAATCATAGATTGATATTCTATTTGGTAACTACCAACAATTTTCTTAACTACTTGCGATAACATCTCTTCAGCCAATTCCATCATTACTTGATAATCAGCATAAGCCTGGTAAAGCTCCAGCATGGTAAATTCCGGATTATGTCGAGTAGATATACCTTCATTACGAAAGCTACGATTTATTTCATAAACCTTTTCTAATCCTCCCACTATTAAGCGCTTGAGAAAAAGCTCCGGAGCAATACGAAGATAGAGCTCTATTCCTAAAGCATTATGAAAAGTTTTAAAAGGGCGAGCTAAGGCCCCTCCTGGGATTGCCTGCATCATAGGAGTTTCCACTTCCCAGAAACCTCTCTGGGCCAGAAAATCTCGCAGTTCTTTTACCAGTTGAAAGCGAAGGTAAAAAACTTTCCTCACGTTAGGATTCATCATTAAATCTAGATAGCGCTTACGATAGCGAACTTCTACCTCTTTCAGCCCATGCCATTTTTCCGGAAGAGGGTGTAAACATTTACTAAGAAGAGTAAAGTTTTCTACTAAAATAGTCAATTCTCCAACATGAGTGCGAAAAACTTTCCCTTCTACCCCTATTACATCGCCTACCTCTATTTCTCGAAGAATGGTAAAATTATTTTCTCCTATATTATCTTTTCGGAAGTAAACTTGTATCTTTCCCGTTCGATCCTGTAAATCGGCAAATACAGCTTTGCCATGTTTCCTCAACGCCATTATTCTTCCTGCTATTTTAACTTCTACATCTTTATCCACTAAATCTTCAAACTGGTTTCTTATTTCTTCAATATCATGAGTTTTCCGGAAATTACCGTCATAAGGGTCTATGCCCAAATTTCTTAAAGCTTGAATCTTTTCTAGTTTATATTCAGCATCCTCTCTATAACTTGTTACTTCTTCATTCATCAGTTTTTATTCATCCTTCCTTTTTACCTCTATTATCCGATAGCGTACCACTCCAGCAGGCACTTTTATTTCCACTTCTTCTCCTTCCTTTTTATTAACCAGAGCCTGGGCCAAAGGAGATTCAAAAGAAATTTTCCGAGCTGAAGGATCGGCTTCTACTGAATCAACAATAAAATATTCTACCTTTTTATTTTGATCCAAGTTCTCTAAAACTACTCGTGAACCCAGAGTAATTTTCCCACTGTTGTTTCCTTCATCATCTACTATTTCTGCCTTTCGCAACTTTTCTTCCAGAGATAGAATTTTTCCCTCCACAAAAGCCTGTTCATTCTTTGCTTCTTCATATTCAGCATTTTCACTAAGATCTCCAAAAGAAAGAGCGTGGCTTATTCTGTCTGCTATTTCTTTCCTTTTTACTGTCTTTAAGTATTTTAACTCTTCTTCTAACTTTTTATATCCCTCTTTAGTAAGGAGAATCTTACCATCGTCTCTTCTCTTTTCCATTAACACTACGCCTCCAACTAAAACTTTATTAGAAAGGAATTATAGCATAACATAGATAAATTACCACAAATTGTCAAGGTCTCAGAAAGCTGTTCAAAAAATCTTTTCTCTATCCCTAATTCTTTCGATTCTATACCTCATTTTGCCATTGCTCATTTATGCATCACAAGGAAGGTCAGAGGTCACTGTGGGGATCTTACTTTTGAATGAGCCTCAAAATCCTAAAAGCCCAATTACATTATTACATTGGGCTAAAAGCTCAGGGTTACCATAGACGGTCTACGACATAAACTTAAAAGACAGCAATGAAAACGGAATTCAATATAAT
>JAGPEW010000231.1 GCA_018056825.1 Candidatus Sordicultor aquaticus | reverse complement strand
GTGACCACTTCTTTAAAAGAAGCTAAAGAATTGATGGAGATGGCTAATAGGAATAAGGTAGTTCTCCAGGTGGGACACATTGAGCGTTTTAATTCAGCAGTAGTAGAGCTTTCCAAAATTGTAGACCACCCGATTTTTATTGATTGTTCTCGAATGGGTCCTTATGTGGGTCGTAACACTGATGTAGGTGTGGTCCTAGATTTGATGATTCATGATATAGATATTGTGATGAGCATAGTGAGAGATAAAGTGGTTAAGATCAACGCTTTTGGCTACCCAGTTTTTTCTCGAGAGGAAGACATTGCCAATGCGCAACTCCTTTTTTCCAATGGATGCATAGCTAACCTTACTGCTAGCAGAATTACCCGCAAAAAAATTCGTAGAATGGAAGTAACTCAATTAGATTCTTTTATTTCTATCGATTATCTAGAACAGGAGCTGGCAGTATATAAAAAGACTTCATCCTCTTTTCCCTATCTCTTGATGGAAAAACCTCCTATGCAAAAAGGGGAACCTCTTCGTTTAGAACTAGAACACTTTATTAAATGTGTAAGAAATGGTGAAAAGCCATTGGTAGGCTTAGAAGAAGGTACCAATGCTTTAGAAGTGGCCTTGAATATTTTAGAAGAAATTAAAAAGAAATATGGTGATAGTTAGTTGAAGGAAAATTATGATGTAATTGTAGTGGGCGCAGGTCCGGCTGGTATCTTTACTGCTTTAGAATTGAGTGAAAAAAGCGACCTGCGGATTTTGGTGGTAGACAAGGGGAAGAATATTGGTAGACGTTCTTGTCCGGCACGGGAAAATAATAATATCTGCCAAAAATGTTCTCCTTGTTCCCTCTTATGTGGTTGGGGAGGAGCGGGAGCTTTCAGCGACGGTAAGCTTACTCTTTCTCAAGAAGTGGGAGGTCAACTTACCAGCTATCTTGATAACCAGTTGTTTCAGGAAATAGTGCAATATGTGGATTCTGTTTACCTTCGCTTTGGGGGAACGGATAAAGTTTATGGAGTAGACTCAGAGAAAGTAGAAGAGTTGCGCAGAAAGGCAGAAATGGCAGAGTTAGTCTTAGTCCCTTCCCAGATAAGACACTTAGGCACCGATAGGTGTCGAGATATTTTAAAGAATATGTACGATTACTTAAGTGATAGAGTGGAAATAAAGACCTCCTTGCCGGTAGAGAGAGTTTTAGTGGAAAATGGGAAAGTAACCGGGGTTAAGTTTCGTGGCGGGGAAGAGGTAAATAGTAAATTTGTAGTAGTAGCTCCAGGAAGAGTAGGTGCAGATTGGTTGCGCCGAGAATGTTTGCGTTTGAAGTTGCCTCTCGAAAATAACCCGGTAGATTTGGGGGTGAGGTTGGAAGTTCCTGCTTCTATAATGGATGAGTTTACTCAGGCTCTTTATGAGCTTAAGCTGATTTATTATACTCCCACTTTTGATGACCGGGTACGGACTTTTTGTATGTGTCCTCATGGAGAGGTGGTTACGGAATATAATGATGGCATTATTACAGTTAATGGCCACAGTTATGAAGACCAAGAAACTCCCAACACCAATTTTGCTATTTTGGTGAGCACTCATTTTACCGAACCTTTTCGGGAGCCCATTGCTTATGGAAGATATGTAGCTCGACTGGCTAATATGCTAAGTGGGGGAGTAATCGTCCAGAGATTGAAAGACTTACAGTTGGGAAGGCGTTCTACTGCTGAGCGAATTGGCAAATCACCAGTTAAACCCACTCTCCGGGGAGCAAGTCCAGGAGATTTGAGCTTTGTTTTACCTTTTCGTTTTCTCCAGGATGTTCAAGAAATGTTATTAGCACTGGATAAATTTATTCCCGGTATTGACTCCCCTCACAACCTTTTGTATGGAGTGGAAGTTAAGTTTTATTCTTCTCGAGTGAAATTGAACCCTTCTTTAGAAAGTGATGTAGAAAACCTCTTTCTGGTGGGAGATGGAGCAGGAATTACTCGGGGTTTGGTCCAAGCCTCAGCGTCAGGGGTAGTGGTAGCCCGGGAGATAGCAAAAAGAGAGGGAGGAAAGTAGTGAAAAGGATTTTAATAACTAATGATGATGGTTTTGAAAGCCCGGGTATTGAGGCTTTGGTTAGAGCTTTTAAGGAGGTAGGAGAAGTAATATTAGTTGCTCCTCAAGAAGAAAAGAGTTGTTCCAGCCACAGTATTACTGCTCGTCGTCCGCTGCGAATCAAAGAAGTAGAAGTAGGAGGAGTGAAAGGATATGCAGTAGAGGGAACTCCTGCAGATACAGTGATTTTAGCTCTTCGTCTCTTTGATGATGGACTTATTGATTTTGTAATTTCAGGGATAAACCGAGGTCCTAACTTAGGATTTGATGTTTTTTATTCAGGGACAGTGGCAGCAGCTATGGAAGCGGCTATGTCGGGAATCCCCTCTTTGGCGGTTTCCTTGGTGCTGAATAATCACTTAAATTATCGGTTAGCTGCTGAAGTGGCATTAGAAGTGTTTGAGACCTTCGAAGATCTTCTAAAAAGAGAAAAAAATGTAGTGCTAAATTTAAATATTCCTGATGTGCCTAATAAAGAAAGTCTTCGGGGTTTTTCTATTACTACTTTAGGGGAC
>JAGPEW010000230.1 GCA_018056825.1 Candidatus Sordicultor aquaticus | reverse complement strand
GTAAAATATCCTCGCCCTTGAGTAAGAGAGCGCAAATCCACAGAGTAGCGGAAAAGCTCTGCCATAGGGACTAAAGCCTTAATCTTTTGATAACCATCTTCCGGATCCATACCTAAAATTCTTCCTATTCGACTATTAAGGTCACCGATAACGTCTCCCATGTATTCCTCAGGAACTATCACTTCTATACTCATTATCGGTTCCAAAAGAACCGGCTCAGCTTCGCTCGCTCCTTTTTTGAAAGCCATGGAGCCGGCAATTTTAAAAGCCATATCCGAAGAATCCACCGGGTGGTAAGAACCATCAAAAACGGTAACTCGCACATCCACTACTGGATATCCGGCTAAAATACCTTCTTGCATAGCTTCCTGTACCCCTTTTTCTACTGCGGGGATGTAATTCCGGGGAATAGCTCCTCCCACAATTTTATCCAAAAATTCAAATCCTTGTCCTCGAGGTAGAGGTTCTAACTCTATAAATGCATGTCCGTACTGCCCTCTTCCCCCTGATTGTCTCTTGTATTTTCCTTCTGCCTTGGTTGATTTCTTAATGGTTTCTTTATAAGGAACTTGAGGAATGGTAAGAGAAACTTCTACTCCAAATTTCCTCTTCATTTTTTCTGTTAAAACATCTAAGTGTATGTCTCCCATTCCATAAACAATATCTTCTTTAGTATCTGGGTCTCTATACAATCGGAACGTGGGGTCTTCCTCCATAAGCCGGGATAAAGCTTGGCTAATTTTTTCTTCATCTCCTTTACCCAAAGGTCTAATAGCTGCCATATAATTGGGTTCAGGATAGGAAATAGAAGGAAAGACAATAGGATGTTCCCGATCAGCTAAAGTGTCTCCAATGTAAATTTCACTAATTTTCGCCACTGCTCCAATATCACCTGGACCAATTTCTTTAACTGGTTCCTGATTCTTTCCCCGCAAGAAGAGAAGTTGCCCTATTTTTTCTTCTACACCTCGCGAAGCATTATAAAGTCGAGAGTCAGAAGAAACTTTTCCAGAAAAAACTCGGAAGAGAGCCAACTTTCCCACATAAGGGTCGCTGATGATTTTAAATACCAGTGCAGAAAAAGGCTCATTTTCGTCACATTTTCTCTCTTCCTCTTCTTTGGTGAGAGGATTAATTCCTCGCACTGGAGGGCGCTCACAAGGAGAAGGAGCAAAATCTACCAAAAAGTCAGCCAAAATATCTACTCCTTTATTTTCCCCCCCTGAGCCACAGAGAATAGGAAATATTTTGCGCTCTCGAATGGCAATCCGTAAAGCTTCCTCTAGTTGGGAAGAAGAGATTTCTTGTCCTTCAAGATACAGGTCTAAAAGTTCGTCGTTGGTTTCAGCTATGTTTTCTACTAAATTTTCTCGGGTGTTTTGCGCTATCTCTTTCATCTCTTCCGGTATCTCTCCTTCTTCTCCTCTTCCCTCTTTTCCAAAATAAAGAGCCCGGAAATGGAGTAAATCTATTACTCCTCTAAAGTTACTTTCTTTTCCTATGGGTATGAAAAGAGGAGTAGCTCTGGAGCTTATCTTCTTTTGCAGCTCTTCTACTGCATCATCGAAATTAGCTCCTTCCCTATCCATACGGTTAACAAAGAAGATAACCGGTAAATTATCTTGAGAAAGATACCCCCAAACTTTTTCTGTCCCCACCTCTACTCCCGAAGCAGCACACAGTAGCACCACCCCGCTATCCACCGCTCTTACGGCTCCTAGGACATTACCCACAAAGTCAGTATATCCTGGAGTATCAATTAAATTAACTTTGCATCCTTTCCATTCCCAAGGCAGGATAGAAAGGTCAATAGATATCCCTCTTTTTATCTCTTCTGGCTGCCAGTCAGAGACAGTATTACCTTCTTCCACCTTACCTCGGCGAGATAATAACCCAGCATTAAAAAGCAATGCTTCGCTCAAAGTAGTTTTACCTGAACCGGCATGAGAAAAAAGACCTACATTTCTTAGATTCTTGCTAGCAAAGTTATTCAAGAAACCATCCTCCTTTCTTTAAACCTTTCTTCTTTTTTATTTATTTCAGTATTACAATCTTTCGCTCCATAAAAAAAACCAGAAACTTAAAGCTAATAACCAGGCCCAAATTCTAATATCTCTATCCTTTTTCCACCTCCGCTTAAAATCTCGCCATCTATTTTGAAGTTTTTCTATCCCCTTCATCGATTACACCTTTTTATACAAAATTTTTAGCATCTTTTTCAATGCTCCTATTTCAATATCCCAAGCCATTTTACCATGTACGGCTAAAGATATTTTACCAGTCTCCTCCGAAACTACTAAAGCTAAAGCATCAGTTTGTTCAGTCACCCCAATTCCTGCTCGGTGACGAGTACCCACCAATTTTTTTACCTCAGTACTCTCGGCTAAAGGGAGAATACACCCTGCAGCTACAATTCTATTTTCCCTCAGAATAACAGCCCCGTCATGAAGAGGAGAATCGGGCAAAAACAAAGAGAATAAAAGCTCAGGAGAAAAGATGGCATTGATAATTACGCCAGTTTGAATAAAATCTCGCAGATTGTTGTTACGCTCCAAGATTATTAAAGCTCCTATTTTCTTGCGAGATAAAGTTTGACAAGCTAAAGC
>JAGPEW010000229.1 GCA_018056825.1 Candidatus Sordicultor aquaticus | reverse complement strand
GGGCAGTAACGGTGCAGGTAAAACTACTCTTCTTAACTTAATCAGCGGTAATTATGCACCTGATAGTGGAAAGATAATGATAAACGGGGAAGACGTAACTAATCTTCCTGCCTATCGCCGGGCTTCTTATATAGGGAGGGTGTTCCAGAACACTTTCCAAGGTACTGCTCCTTCTTTAACTATCGAAGAAAATTTAGCTCTGGCTTACTTGAAAGGTAAAAGGAAAGGTTTCCGCCCGGCCATAAATGAGGAGATGAGAAAATTTTTCCAGGAAAAGCTTGCCGATGTGGGGTTGGGTTTGGAAAAAAGATTACGAGAACGGGTAGGATTGCTCTCGGGAGGGCAAAGACAGGCATTGGCTTTAGTTATGGCTACCTTTGGCCATCCCAAAATCCTTCTCCTCGATGAGCACACTGCCAATTTAGACCCTAAAACGGGAGAAAAAATTATGGAACTTACCAATAAATTGATTTATGATAGCAATCTTACAGCTCTGATGGTTACTCACAATTTACAAGATGCTTTAAAATTTGGAGACCGCACTTTGATGATGGATGAAGGAGAGGTAGTTCTCGACCTCGCGGGAGAAGAGAGAAAAAAGATGACCATTGAGGAGCTTCTGGAGAGATTTAGTGAGCTGAGACATAAAAAATTTACTGAAGACCGAGCATTGTTGTCTTCTTAAAAACCTTTAGAAAGGAGAGAAAATCTATGGAAGAAAGTCGAATAATATTAAGTGAAAAGGAAATGCCTACCACCTGGTATAATATTCTCCCCGATTTACCCCGTCCTTTGGATCCCCCTCTCAATCCTGTCACTAAAGAACCAGCTAAGCCGGAGGATTTTTTGCCTATTTTTCCTCCCAGCTTGATTGAACAGGAAATGAGTGGAGAGAGGTTCATAGATATTCCGGGGGAAATTTTGGATGTTTATTCTCTCTGGCGCCCTACCCCTCTTATTAGAGCTCGGCGTCTGGAAAAGGCTCTGGGGACTCCGGCTCGTATTTATTATAAATATGAAGGAGTAAGCCCAGCGGGGAGCCACAAACCTAATACTGCTGTACCTCAAGTTTATTATAATAAGAAAGATGGGACAAAGAGGTTAACTACTGAAACTGGTGCCGGTCAGTGGGGCTCGGCTCTGGCGATGGCTTGTCAGTTTTTCGGTTTGGAATGTACCGTTTATATGGTACGAGTGAGTTATGAGCAAAAGCCCTATCGGCGAGTTTTGATGCAGACTTGGGGAGGAGAGGTTTATCCCAGTCCTAGTTCCCGAACTAAAATAGGAAGAGAAGTGTTAGCTAAAGATCCTAACTCCTTAGGGAGTTTAGGAATAGCTATCAGCGAAGCTATTGAAGATGCTGTTTCTACTCCCCATTCTAAATATAGTTTAGGTAGTGTGCTTAACCATGTACTCTTACACCAGACTATTGTGGGAGAAGAGGCTAAACTGCAGTTGGAAAAAGCAGGGGAGAAATACCCTGATATTATCATCGGCTGTGTGGGAGGAGGAAGTAATTTTGGAGGTATTCTTTTTCCCTTTATGCGAGATAAACTAAAAGGAGAAAAGGATTTTCGAGCTGTTGCCGTGGAGCCAGTAGCCTGTTCTTCCTTTTTGCGAGGGAAATATGAATACGATTATGCCGATGTAGCACGCACCACTCCTCTTTTGAAGATGTATACCTTGGGGCATGATTTTATGCCTCCTGGAATTCATGCTGGAGGATTAAGATACCATGGTATGTCGCCTATCTTGAGCCTACTTTATAACTCAGGGTTTTTGGAAGCTCAATCTTACCAGCAAAAGGAAATTTTTGAAGCTGCTCTACTTTTTGCTCGTAGTGAAGGATTGGTAGTAGCTCCGGAAAGTGCTCATGCCATAAAATCGGTTATAGAAGAAGCTAAAAAATGCGCGGAAAAAGGAGAAGAGAAAGTCATTCTCTTTAATTTAAGTGGCCACGGCTTTTTAGATTTAGGAGCTTATGACCTCTACATTAACCAAGGTCTACCTGACATAAACCACGAATCATAAAAACTAATCTCTTCCCTAGTTAGTCTTTGTTCTTTGTTTTTTGCTTTCGGGGGTTATAGGGGGAGTTTTTTCTTCCCCTATTGTCTGGATTCCTGATAGAGACATTCAGGAATGACAAACACGGAGGTCTTTTTCCTCCGGGTTGTATTTGTTTTCTTTGTTTTGTCTTTCCGGGGGGATTATAAAGGGGTGACGCTTCTTTCGTCATTCCCGAGCGCTTTGCTTTAATCGGGAATCCACTGAGGAAGGTTTTTTCTTCCTCAGTAATCTTTCCTCTCCCAGTAGTTTTTATGTTTGTAGTTTTTGGGGGTGATAGGGGGTCTTTTTCCCCCTATAGTTCAGATTCCTGATAGAGACATTCAGGAATGACAAACACGGAGGTCTTTTCCCTCCGGGTTGTATTTGTTTTCTTTGTTTTGTCTTTCCGGGAGATTATAAAGGGATGACGCCTCTTTCGTCATTCCCGAGCGCTTTGCTTTAATCGGGAATCCACTGAGGAAGGTTTTTTCTTCCTCAGTAATCTTTCCTCTCCCAGTAGTTTTTATGTTTGTAGTTTTTGGGGGTGATAGGGGGTCTT
>JAGPEW010000228.1 GCA_018056825.1 Candidatus Sordicultor aquaticus | reverse complement strand
CCCTTGAAAAATTATTAATCATCATTTATCATAGACAAAGCAAATTTTCTACTGAATGGTCAGTTGGGGAGGAAGATTTTAATGCAGAAAATTTCTCAATGGATAGTTAAAAACGCCTGGCTAATTTTAATTGCTGTTTTAATAGTTACTATTTTCTCTGCTTTTCAAGTAGTAAATGTTAAATTCAAGGATGATGTTACTGAGTATCTTCCTGAAGATGACCCAGAGATTTCTTTTTATAATTCTTTGAGTGATAAGTTTGATTCGTTCCAGAAAAAATCGATGATTGTGGCCTTAGAATTTGACGACCTTTTCACTCCTCACCACTTAGAGCTCCTGCAAGAAATAGTAGAGTCAATAGAAGAGCTATCTTCGGTAAGGAGTGTTTCTGCCCTAACTAATATGCCTAAAGTGGAAGCCACCGATTTTGGTATAGAGGTAAAAGAGGTGGTAGAGATTTTACCTCAAACTCCTGAAGAAGCAGAAAATTTGCGTCAGGATTTAGAAAAAGACAAATTAATCTGGGGCAAAATGGTCACTGAAGATGGCCGGGGAACTATAGTAGCAGTATCTTTTTACGACACGGTAGACGAAGAAAAGGCAGTAGATGAAGTACGAGCAGTCTGCCGTCCTTATGAAGGGGAGGCTCAGATAACTTATTTTGGGCTTCCTATAATAATGGAACAGACTGCTTATGATGCTCAGAGAACTTTAAGAGTTTTAGCTCCTCTGGCTGGCTTACTATTGTTGGTCATTCTTTTTTGGGGTTTTCGCTCTTTGCAGGGGGTTATTCTCCCTATTTTCATTGCTCTTTTAGCTTCTCTTTGGACTTTAGGACTTTCAGCAGTAATTGGAAAGTCTCTCACCATAGTGTCCGCTACTCTTCCGGTTATCCTTTTAGCTATGGTTACTGCTTATGGCATTCATTTTATTAACCGTTATTATGAAGAAAGGTCAAAAATCGAAGGAAATGATGTCACTAAGATTACTCTGCAAGAAATTTTTGTCCCCATTTCTTTGAGCGCTTTAACTACTATAGGCGGATTTATATCTTTGCTTACTGCCGATATTAAACCCATTACCGAATTTGGACTTTATTCCACTTTGGGGATTTTCTTCGGTTTTCTCTTAGCTACCTTTTTTCTGGGAGCTTTTTTCACCATTTTTGCACCCCGTCGATTACCTCGTCATTTTGCCCGAGAGAAAGAAGGGAATTCTCAAGACCTCATCAGCCGTTTCTTACTTCTTTTAACCCGGGGAATCACCCATCATCGAAACTTAATAATTACCATTATTATAGTGGCGATGGTGATTTTAACGATAGGTATTCCTCGCATCCAGGTAGAAACTACAGTGGAAGAGCAAATAGGAACTAATCACCCTCTTACTAAATTGTTGAAATATTTTCAAGAACGCTTTGGTGGTACAGATTATAACTATTTGTATCTGGAAACTGAAAACGTAAAAGACCCCTTTATTTTGAGGGAGATGATACGTATCTCCCGCTTTGCTGAAGGTTATGAAGCTTTTTCTGACCCCTCCTCGATAGCCGATTTTGTTTGTAATTTGAACGAAGCTATGGATGGATGGAAAGCTATCCCTGATACTCGAGAAAAAGTAGAAAACCTGTGGTTTTTTGCTCAAGATAATAGTTTTGTTCAGGATAGAATAAGTGAAGATGATAAGGCTACTTTAGTGGAGTTTAGAGCCCGAGAGACTACTTCTCGTCAACTGGAAGAGGAAGTTGAAACCTTGAAATCATTTCTGGCTCAAAGGCCTCAAAGAGTTAAAGCGGTACCTATTACTGAAAGTGGAGCAGCAGAATATCTGGCTAAATCGGTAGTGGATGATTTAGAAATTTTTGGCTTATCTTTTACCGACAGAGAAGCGGTGGAGAAGATGGTTCTTCAGTTTATAGAGCAGCCCCTTCGTAATTTTATGACTTTTAATGAGAATTTTGCTCAAAAGGTAACCCATGATGCTCTTTTGGAAATTGAAGGTTTGGGGATAGAAGAGGAAGAAGTTAAAAAAGCACTTCTTTCCTATTTTTCCCAACCGGATTCCTCGCTCTCTTCGGTTTTGAGCACTAATTTAGGCATTATCGAAGACGATGCTTCGTATTTAGCCGAAGTTTTAAATTCGTCTATGGAACGGGTGGCTCGGGATAATAAAGCCAGCACTTTACGCCAGGATATAGAAAACTTAGTAGGTCAAACTTTAGATAGCGACTTTGACTTTGTGTTTTATCAGGTTCTTGATAACTATGTTTTTCTTCCCCAAGAAAATGGAGACATACCGATTTATTACCGAATAACTGGAACACCTATTATCTCCAATCATATAAACAACCAGCTTTTTACCCAACAAATAGAAAGTTTGATACTCGCTTTTGTCATTGTTTACCTTTTATTGCTTTTACAGCTCCGCTCCCTTAAAAAATCTCTTATTGCTATTGTTCCTATTTTAATGACGGTTTATACTTCTTTTGGTCTTATGGGGTTGTTAGACATCCCTTTAAATACTGCTACTTTGTTGGTAGCCAGCATCGCCATCGGAGCAGGAGTTGATTATACTATTCATTTTACTTCTCGTTGGTATTTGGAATTAGGAAAAGGCTCTTCCAACCC
>JAGPEW010000227.1 GCA_018056825.1 Candidatus Sordicultor aquaticus | reverse complement strand
AAAAATCCTTTGTTTGGTAATTTCGACAGAAGAACCAGGAGCAAAGTACTCTACAATTTCCAACTCAGGGTATTTTTCTAGGACCTTTTTAATACCATTATTTCTCTGGGGAACCCATGGATCTTGGGGCGTTCCACAACCGACTATAAAAACTTTGCCCTTCAGTTCTACTCCATCTTTCTGGATTTCTTTAACTAGAGCTTCGGCGGCTGCCTCTCCAAACCTTTCGTTGCTCACCAATATACTAATGGGTGCTTTTGGGGACTGAACATCAGTATTGTAGCAAACAACAGGAACGCCTTGGTCTATACACCATTCAATTGTGTCCTTAAGAGCTACATCGGAGAGCGGAGAGATAATGATTCCATCTATTTTGAGACCGCTAACCATATATCTCAAGTCCCGAATTTGAGCTTCTATAGAGAGGTTCGGGTTTAAAGTAATAAGTGTGTCACCTTGATCAGCCGCATAGTACTGGGCAGCTCTGCTGAGAGTTATTAAAAATTCATCTCCTAAATAAAGGGCTTCTTCACCCCATTGGTAATTAACTTTTGCCACAGCACCCATAACAAATGTTCCCAGAATTAAAAATATTATTAACATTACATAAAACAACCTTTTCACTTTTTAGCCCCCCTTTAAATTTGTTTTTATCAACGGAAGAAAACTTTATCACAATATTACTTGTACTATTAGCTTTCTTCCGCTAACAAACTTTTATTAATAGTAAACCCATGATCTAAAGAATTCAATAGAACAAAAACTCTAAACTCAGAAAAAACAAAAAGCTAAGGAGGATCACAATGTCAAGACAAAAAAGCTTCTTCAAGGTGTACTATTTCATCCTATTTATTTATAATTTTACTTAAGTAAACGAGCTTGTCAAACTTTTAGCGGCGCTATGGTAAAGTGCATGGAATAAATATCTAAAAAGAAATATGGTCATAAGGATCCCAAACCCAGAAATAGCAAAAAAGGAGGCCTTATCACCATAGGAAGAAGGGAAATTGGTATTTCAATTTAATTAGGAGTAAAAAATAGCACTATTTTAGCTAAGAATCAATTTTACAAGAGTTATAGTGAGTTAAAGAGGATATCTTATAGTTTGGGAAATGTAGAAGTTTACTGAAGAAAGATGCTTCTCTCGTTTATACTATCACGAGAATCGAACTAATCCAATCACCTGGATAGCGAGTACCAACAACTACAACACCTATAAAAGATAAAAGCTTATCATATCCAGGTGTGCCTTATTATCCTCCTTAAAAAATATGATAGACTCACTTGAGCTTCATTCTTATGAATCAATGGCTTTTTTCAAATATGTATTCAATAGAGAGTTGAACATTTTGCCGTGATTAGGATATTTTAAATGGAGTAATTCATGCAGGATTGCTTTAAATCTTACTTCTTCAGGTTCATTCAGCAAAGATTTGTCGAAGGTTAATCTACCTCTACTTGAACAACTAGCCCATTTCCTTTTCATTGTCTGAATATGAATTTCCCGGGGATTAACTCCTACCTCTTTAGCTAATATTAAAACATCTTTTTTAAATTCTTCAGTGGTTATCATCAAGTCCTACCTACCTTAAGTAAGTCCATTATGTTCTGAACCACCTCTGAGACTTTGGGAATATCTGCCGGGTACAAATGTAATATAACCTCATAAAGTTTAGATCTGACCTCTCTCTCGTATAGTTCACTTTTTTGCCAGTGGGGATATTTTTCCAACACTTCTCTCATCTGATTGGCCATTACCTCAGCATCTTGGAAGCCTTTTTCTTTTAGCATCCAGTAAATGGTGAAGATATCATCAGAAGACATACCTTTTTCAATCTGTTCTTTCTGAGCAGAATTGATTTCATCGATTATTTTCTTCAGTTCTTCCAGCGTTTCCTGGGTGGTTTTTTGTCTGCTCTCATATAGCTTGGCTATTAACTCGGCTCTCTCAGCAATAGAAATCAGATAAGGGGATTGGCCACCTCTCTTTTCAACCGTGAGAACGATGCTCTTTATCAGATTAAATATCTTTTCGGTGTCAGAGGCTTTACTTTTTTCAATTCTTCTCAAAGTTTGTTCATCTATTTCACAGATATCCAATGTAGATCCAATTACACCACTTTTGGTATGTTCCTGGACGAGCATAGCGGTCTTTCGGGTAAACTCCCTATCTATAGGAATCCCCCGCTCATAATTTTCTATAAGGCTTTTGTACATTCTGGAAAGTGTTTCATAGTCGTCTATATAGGGTCTTAAAAAGGCGTCTGGTGAAATAATCTCATAAATAGCGGATAGTTCTTTGAAGAATTTATAAAATTCCTTTCTTCTCTCTTCATCTCTAAAGTGTTCCAACACTACTTCAAATGCCTTATCTTGAGTTTTTCCTTCGATGAGGGTAAGGTATATCTCTCTGGCCTTTTTCATTTCCTCAATAAATCTTTTCTTCAAGACTTCAACATCTTGGATAATTCCCTCGATGTCTTGAGAGTCAAAAGCCAGAGCTTTTTCAAGATTGTCGAAAATACCAACAAAGTCAAGGACAAAACCGGAGGACTTTTTTCTTCCTTCATCGTCTTCATAAGGCCGGTTTACTCTGGCGATAGCCTGTAGAAGGACATGGTCTCTCATGGGTTTATCCAGATAC
>JAGPEW010000226.1 GCA_018056825.1 Candidatus Sordicultor aquaticus | reverse complement strand
ATAGGTGGTGGCCCTGCTATTACTCTTAATCCCGAGGTTCTTGCTCCCTTTATGGATCTTATAGTGATAGGAGAAGCAGAAGAAGTTTTTCCTCTGGTTCTTGCTTCTTGGAAAGAGGGAGAAGAAAATGGTGTAAGAAGGGAAGACAAAAAGAAAAATCTAGGGAAAATTCCTGGAGTGTATATCCCGAGTAAGGTTCATCCCATTTATGAAGAAGGAGAGTTACAAGATTTTGAGGTAGAAGAAGGATTTTCTTTTCCAGTGACAAGACAAAAAGTAGACATCAATAAATTTGAAACTCGCACTTTTATTTACACTCCTGTTTCTTATTTTCAAGGCGCTTCTTTATTAGAGGTAAGCAGAGGTTGTAGATATAACTGTTCTTTTTGTGCTGGCAAAAGAATATACCACCCTTTGCGTAATCGCTCGTTGGAACTAGTGGAAAAAATGATTGACCATATCTCTCCCTGGTCTGATAGAATAGGCTTGGTAGGTGCGGATTTGTTGTCTCATCCTGCTTTTGAAGAGATAATGAAATATATATTAGAGAAAAATAAAAAACTTACCTTTTCTTCTCTTTCTGCTCTTTCCTTGGCAAAAAAAAGTGAGGTGAGGGAGCTATTATCTAAAGGAGAAGTTGAAACTATAACTCTTGCTCCCGAAAGTGGGAGTTTTTTCACCCGGGTGAAATTGGGAAAAGGACTTTCTGATGAAGAATGGATAGACTTAGCAAAAGAACTTTTAGAAAGAGGAATAAAGAGAATAAAACTGTATTTCCTCTTGGGTAAACCAGAAGGAGGAGTAGAAGAAGATTTAGAATTTTTAGCTAAAATAATTGCTCAAGCAAAAAATCCCCAACGAATTTTAGTTTCTTACAGTTTTTTGGTGCCCAAACCTCACACTCCCCTTTCTAATTGGGAAGTTCCTCCTCTTAATGCTTGGGAGAGAGAAAAAAAAGTTTGGGAAAAAGGTTTAAGGAAGTTAAAAATTCCTTTTTCAGGAGAGAGTCCCCGCTTGGCTTGGATTCAGCTGGTTCTTGCTCGGGGGGACCGGTTAATAGGGGAAAAGATTCCTTTTCTTCTATCTCACCCTCATCCTTGGTCTTATGGGGCTTGGCAATTCTTACTTCAAGGGCTAAACAGAGATGAGGAGTGGGTGCGTTTACCTTGGAAAGGAATAAAACCTTGGCAGGTGGTAGATATGGGGTAGCAGAAAATTGGGAAATAATTAAAGAAAAGATAGCCATTTTTTCTCAGCAGGCGGGAAGGAACCCTGAAGATATAAAGGTGGTAGCAGTTACTAAGGGAGTAGAAGTGAGGAGAATTGAAGAGGCAATTTCCCTGGGTTTGGTGTTTTTGGGGGAAAATAGAGTTCAAGAGGCATTAAAGAAAATGCCTCTACTTCCTAGACAAGTAGAGTGGCATTTTTTAGGTCGTCTGCAAAGAAACAAAGTAAAAAAAGTGATAGAATTTTTCCAATATCTTCATTCTCTGGATAATTTAAGTATAGGAGAGGAATTGGAAAAAAGAGCAAGGGATAGAAATAAAAAATTTCCGGTCTTGATTCAGGTTAACCTTACTGGTCGAGGAACTCAAGGAGGAGTGAAAGAAGAGGAACTATTACCTTTAGTTCAGAATATTGCTCAATTTTCTCGTTTGGAACTAAAAGGTCTTATGACTATTGGTCCTATAGGGGGAAAAGAACAAGAAACGAGAAGAGTTTTCTCTCGCCTACGGGAACTTAAAGAGGAAATAAATCGGAAAATACCCCAAGTTGATTTGCAGGAGTTATCTATGGGTATGAGTGATGACTTCCCTTGGGCTGTTTTAGAAGGTGCTACCATACTTCGTTTAGGTCGAGCTATATTTGGAGAGAGAGGTAAATAAAATGGAAGATAGTATACTCTTTGTTGGGTGTGGTAATATGGGAAGTGCCATAGTGCGAGGTTTATGTCGAGATAATTGGCATAAAAAATTTCGCTTTTTGCTTTTGGACCAAGTAGTAGAAAAAGCAAAAAATTTAGCTTCTTCTTTGGACTTAAAGTGGCTAGAGAGCTTAGATGACTTAGAAGCTCCTCGTTTTGTGTTTTTAGCTGTAAAACCTCAAGATATGGAAAAAGCTCTTCTTCCTCTTCGGAATTTTTCTCAGTCGGTTTTTGTTTCAGTGGCAGCAGGGGTAAAAATTCAAGATTTGGAAAAACTTATTCCTCAGAAGGCAATAACCCGAATCATGCCCAATTTATGTGTGGAGGTAGGAGAAGGTGTAGTACCAGTATGCTTCTCCGCGTTAGTGAAAGCTGAAGAGCGAGAAGATCTTCTTTTCCTTTTTTCTTCTCTGGGATGGGTTTTTGAAGCCGAAGAAAAAGATTTAGACCTTTTTACTGCTCTTAGTGGTAGTGGTCCAGGGTTTATATCCCTTTTTATAGAGGCGTTAGCTGATGGAGGAGTTAAAATAGGGATTCCCTGGGAGAAAAGTTTGAAAATAGCCACCCAGACAGTATTGGGCGTAGCTTCTCTTTTAAAAATTCGGGGTATACATCCTGCTCAGTTAAAAAATTGGGTAGCTTCTCCAGGGGGAACTACCATTGCGGGAATAAAAAAGTTGGAAGAGGGAGCTTTTAGGGGATTGGTGATGGAAGGGGTGGAGGAAGCTTATAAAC
>JAGPEW010000225.1 GCA_018056825.1 Candidatus Sordicultor aquaticus | reverse complement strand
TCTAAAGGTAGAAAGGAAAACCGGTCCAGAAGCTTTATCAGTTTAGGATAAATATCTCCTAATTCTCTTCTCCAAGTACTTCCCGGAAAAATATAAGGAAACATATCTAGTTGATATAAACGCTCCAAACAGAGATAAAAGTCAGGTAAACGCAAAATAAGATTAATTTCTTCCTTCAATCGGTCTGGCTTAATTTTATTGAGTAACTCTTCTCTTACTGTCTGCTTGAGCAAACTCAAAGTAAAAGGTTCAATCGTAAAATTGTACTTTTTTTCAAAGCGAACGGCACGTATAGCTCGAGCAGGGTCTTCTACAAAACTGAGAGGGTGAAGGACTCGTAAAACTTTATTCTCTAAATCTCTCAGTCCTCCAAAGAAATCAAACAAATCTCCCCAATCGTCTGTTCCAATACTGACAGCCATAGCATTAATAGTAAAATCACGACGGAATAGGTCTCGTCGCAAATTACTGTATTCTACATGAGGAGGAGCTCCAGGATAGTCATAATACTCAGAACGAGCAGAAGCAAAATCTATCCTTTTCCCATCTTTTAAAAACAAGATAGCTGTACCAAAAGGAGGATAAGGAACTACTTTGCCTCCTAATTTCTGAACTATAGCTTGGGCTAACTCTATAGCGTCTCCTTCCACTACTATATCCAAGTCATAGCTAGGGAATCCTAATATTATATCTCTAACTATTCCTCCTACTAAATATGCTTTTGCTCCTCCCCTTTTAGCTTCATCACCGATGAAGTGTAAAAGTTGTAAATCTGGAGGAGAAAAATGAAGATATAACTTTTCTGCTAAGTTAAGGCGGGTTAGCTCTTGCACTACGGAATTTTCTCGGTGATGCAAAACCCGCAAAAGGTCACTACGAGTTATAATCCCTAATAGAGTATCTCCTTTCACTACTGGTATCCTTCCAATATCTTTTTCCACCATTAGATTCCGAACTTTAAATATAGAATCTTCTGGACCTACAGTAACCAGTTGAGAAGACATAAAACTTTTCACTGGAGCATTTTGCAAGCCGTGGCGAAAAGCCTTTTCTACATCTCGCCGAGCAATCATACCCACTAACTTCCCCTTTTCATCTACCACTGGCAGTCCAGAAAATCCGAAGCGCATGAGAATGAGAAGAGCCTCACCAATGGTGGTAGAAGGAGAAACTACTTTTACTGGGTAGGACATAACTTCTTTCGCTCGAGTAAAAGAAAGGGAGGATGCTAAAGTATCTCGAATCATTTCTTCCACTTCTTCTAATTTTTTTCCTTTAACGGTGAGAGAGGCAGCGCTCCGATGTCCTCCCCCTCCTATTTTTCCTAAAATTTCCGCTAAATCTACCTCTTCTAAACGGCTACGAGCAATGACATAAACTTTATTCTCTGTTTCTATCAGGACAAAAAGTAATTCAATTTCTTCTAAATTCATCAATTTATGGACTAACAAAGAGACACCTTCTACATATTCTTCTAACCTCATCCGACAAAAATGAACTGGAATTCCTTCTATCTCCTCTACATGGAGAAAATTAATCATTTTTTTGAGAGTTTCTCTTTGTTCTTTAGTTAATTGAATTCCAGTAAAACGGTTCACGAAACTTACCTTAGCACCCTGTTGAAGGAGGAAAGAGGCAGCAGATAAATCTTCAGTCTGAGTAGTAGGAAAGGTAAAAGAACCAGTATCTTCATAAATACCTAAAGCTAAGAGAGTAGCTTCAAGCGGAGAAAGAACTATCTTCTCTTCCTTTATTTTTTCTACCAATATAGTAGTACAGGCTCCATAATTCTTAATTGTAACATTTCCCTCTCTTTTTTCCCCTTCAGGATGATGGTCAAAAATAACTACTTCCACTTTACCATTTTTGATTAACTCCCCGGCTTTACTCAATCGCTCCCAGCAAGTAGTATCAACTACATATATTTTATCTACTTTTTCCCAATCCACTTCTTTTTCTTTAAGAATCGGGAAAAAATTACCATAAAGAGAGAGGAAATGACGAACGTTGCGATTAACTGTTCCCCAAATTACCATTTGAGTAGAGGGAAAAAGCTTGGTTACTGCAAACATAGAAGCTAACGCATCAAAATCTGTTCCTTCATGGCTAACTACAATTCGCATTTTTAATCCATTCTTTCACAAAAGAAGAGAGTAATTTCTGAAGAAAGGCTTGAAGAGAGGAAGCAACCTCTAAAACTTCCTGATGGTGAAGTAAAGAGTTACTCATGCCCGCTCCCCAGTTAGTAACTAAAGAAATTCCCCCTACTTTAAGCCCTAGAAACGAGGCCAATTTTGTTTCTTTAACTGTAGACATGCCTACCACATCACCAAAGTGGGATAAACATCGGACCTCGGCTGGAGTCTCAAAAGAAGGACCTAAAACTCCAGCATATACTCCCTGATACAACATAATGCCTTCCTCTTTCCCTGCTTTTTTAAAAACTTCTTGAATTTCTTCATCAAAAAGAGGAGGAGAGAAAAAAATGGGGTCGGGATAAAAAGTAAAATCTATTTGGTCAGAGATGAGAACCACACTTCCAGGAGGGAGGAAATAGGAAAGACTTCCTACTGCATTGGTTAGAATTATGGCTTTCACTCCAGCTAAATAAGAAAAAACAACAGGAAGGGTTACCTCCAAAAAGGAATAACCTTGATAAAGATGGAGC
>JAGPEW010000224.1 GCA_018056825.1 Candidatus Sordicultor aquaticus | reverse complement strand
CCATCCTGTAGCCACATCACAGAAGGATATGCTGTGGGCGAAGTGGTCAGAAGATGATTGCCCACAGTGTTCAACCAGATCTAGCTGTATTTCACCTGGCAGGTCCCTATCCCAACCTCCAGCTTTAACCGGTACTTTCTGGTAAAGGAGAGGATTTTTCCGAGTACGGTACTTCCGGGTGAGATGGAGATACTCCTTTTGATGCTTTAAAGCTCGATCAATAGTCTTGGGACTTATCCTTTTTAACTTTTCTGCTACTTCATCTGAAATTACCAGTTCTCCCCACTCTCTGAGTCTATCTACCTCAGTTTTTAACAGAGGAGCTAACCTTTGACCACAGGGATGATCGAATATATCCCAGACAATAACCAGGGCTGCTTTTACTTGGCCATCATAGGTTGTTTTTCTGGTTTTCTTCTTTTTGGGTGAGGAGAGATAAGGGGAGTTTATCTTTCTGATTACGTATTTCCTATTTTGCCCGGTATTTTTGCAATACTCATCTAAAATCATAGATTTTTCCTTTCTGGATTTAGCTTTCCAATATTGCTCTTGTAAAGTCTTAAGGTATTGGTTCCTTGCCTCCATGTTCATCTCCTTTCCCCCCTTACTGAATTTATTCAAGGGGATTATATGTATTTTTGGTTACTTTTTAAATGACCCAACCAATACCTCTTCGGTTACATTTTAGATGACTTGACGCGCGGGATAGAATTTTTAAAGTAATTCTGATAATATAATAAATTTAATAACCGGAAGAAAGGAAAAAGAGTATGTTTGTTGATAGAAAGTATAAAAATTTTATAATAGATATGGATGGAGTAATATATCGAGAAAATGCTCCTTTACCTCACAGTGCAGAATTTATAAATTTCTTGCGAGAAAGAGATGTAAGGGTGGTTTTCTTTTCCAATAACTCTACTCTTAGCCGGAAACAATATGTAGAGAAATTGAGTAATATGGGCATCCAAGCTCGAGAAGAAGAAATTGTTAGTTCTGGCTTAATAACTGCTTATTGCTTAAGTAAAGAAAAACCAAAAGCTTATCTCTACGTGATTGGAGAGGAAGGGCTACGAGAAGAACTCCTTAAACAAGGAATGAACTTAGTAGAAGTTCCTCCTTATCAAGTAGACGGAGTGGTAGTAGGGATGGACCGCCAGTTTGATTTTAAGAAAATGAGTAACGCTATGAGATGCATATTAAACGGTGCATCTTTTTACGGCACCAACCCTGATCCTTCTTTCCCCACTCAAGATGGTCTTATGCCCGGTTGTGGAGCAATTTTAGCCTCTATTGAGGTATCCTCAGGAGTAAAACCTCGAGTTTTTGGAAAACCTTATCCTGAATCTTTACAGTTTTTATTAGAGATTACTGGATTTGAAAAAGAAGAAACAGTTATCATAGGAGACCGCTTGGATACTGATATAAAGTTAGCTAACGATTTTGGTATTTTTTCCATTCTGGTTTTAACTGGGGTGAGTAAAAGAGAAGACCTAAATCGATTTGGTGTTCAACCAGATGTGGTGGTAGAAAATTTAGGTGTTTTAAAGAAATTGTTAAGTCCAAATGGAGAGGTGAAATAATGCCGGTGGTTGAAATTTATGATACTACCTTGCGAGACGGTTCGCAGGCTGAAGGAATTAATTTTTCAGCACAAGATAAAATACAAATTGCTCAAAAATTAGATGAATTAGGAGTTCACTATATAGAAGGGGGTTGGCCAGGCTCTAATCCTAAAGATGTTACTTTTTTCCAAGAAGCAAAAAAGATGTCTCTTAGAAAAGCTAAAATTAGTGCTTTTGGTAGTACTAGAAGAGCTAACACCAAAGTAGAAGAAGATAAAAACATTCATTCTTTGATAGAGGCTGAGACCCCAGCAGTTACTATTTTTGGCAAATCCTGGACTCTCCATGTTAGGGAAGCGCTTAAAACTACTCTAGATGAAAACCTGCGGATGATAGAAGACTCAGTGAGTTTTTTGGTAAAACAAGGAAGAGAAGTAATTTACGATGCTGAGCACTTTTTTGATGGATTTAAGGATAACCCAGATTATGCTTTAAAAACTCTCCAAGTTGCCTATGAAGCGGGAGCGCAGATTTTAATTTTGTGTGATACGAATGGCGGGACCCTTCCTTTGGAAATGGAAAAAATTATTAACCAGATGAAAGAGTTTTTTGATCAAGATAAAGAAGTAAAGTGGGGCATTCATGCTCATAATGATAGCGGAGTAGCAGTGGCTAATAGTTTAATGGCAGTGCATTTGGGAGCATATCAAGTGCAGGGTACCATCAATGGATATGGGGAAAGATGTGGAAATGCCAACCTCTGTACTATAATTCCTAATCTAAAATTAAAGATGAACATTCATCCTATAACTGATGAGGAAATGCAAAAACTGAAAGAAGTTTCCCATTTTGTTAGTGAGATAGCTAATTTAAGACCTAATGATTATGACCCCTATGTGGGAAGGAGTGCTTTTACTCATAAAGGAGGTATTCACGTTAGTGCTATTTCTCGCTATCCTGCTACTTATGAACATGTTCCTCCTGAGTCGGTGGGTAATGCAAGAAGGATTTTAGTGTCAGAGCAAGCGGGAAAAAGCAATCTTATTTACCGAGCTAAAGAAATAGGAATAGAATTAGACCCTAAAGATCCTCGATTACTCAATTTGGTACAAAG
>JAGPEW010000223.1 GCA_018056825.1 Candidatus Sordicultor aquaticus | reverse complement strand
CCTCAAGCGGGTCAATTCAATTCTTACTATCCAGGTTTCGATATTGTAACTAGTGATGATTCGGTCTAGTCTCAATCCCCTCAAGCGGGTCAATTCAATTCTTACAGTGGCGTTTTCAAGTGATTGTGGAGCAAAGTGTTGCGAGGTCAAAAAAGACAGCGATGGTAAAAGGTGGGTTGAGGGGGTGGGGGGCATATTTTTTGACCTTATTTATCTGATTGAGAGATAATGAGATACAATTTGGACAGTGATTTTGTCCCGAAATGGACTTAATCCCTTCATTTTTAATAACTTGTCTAAAATCGGCTTTGCTCTGACAAATCACGGTCCAAAACTCCATCTTTATTCTTCTAATTTCCTTTTAATAAATCATATTTTAGTTGTCAATGATTATTTTCAAAAGGGCTAAAAAATATCGTATTCTTCTAAAAATAAGAAAGATATAGTAACAAATAAAGTTGAATAATCCTTTTAAAGATGAAAAATTGACAGGAGCAAGAGTGAATGTATTGACCGGGAATGAATTGGATAAAGGTAAAATTTATAGTCTCCTATCTGTCTCTCCCTTAGCACCTTATTATCAAAAGAGTCAAGAGAGAGCCAAGATACTTTAGAGCATATATTAGATTTCAAAAGATGAGCGGAAAAATGGACAAAAATAAATTCAGTTTATTGATAGGCAAATAAAAAATAAATTCATTAGAAACAAAAATTCGGGATAAGAATTAGAATACAGAGAAGCGGAAAGAAAAGTTTAATCCTGCGGATAAAAAAAATTATGGTCAATCTGACTACTATTTAAATGACTTTCAAAAGTGTATTAAGTACTATAGTGCTCAGGCTGTTAAAATGAGTGCTTATGATATAATTTTTGGTGTATTGAAAGAAATGTAGTTGCTAAAAAGTGGGGTATCCATAAGAATGGCATAGAGTTAAATGCACATTTTTATTTTGGAGGATAAAAGTGAATAAAAAACGATGCTCCAAATGCCATTCCCGGAGAGTAAAAAAAACGGGTGTTTCAGAGGATTGCAAAGATACAAATGTTTAGATTGTAACCACATCTTCAACAACAAAAGAAGAGACCACGAAACTAACATCAGTAGAAAGATTTGGCAGGACTATATAGATCATAAGCAAACTGTCCATGAACTCTGCCAGCAGCATTCAGTCAGTCATCCAACTATTGAAAAATACTTGAATAACTATCAAATAACAAAGGATATAGTTTATCCCTCACAATCCGTAGTGGTAATGGATACTACCTACTTTGGCAGAGGTTTTGGAGTCATCATCTTCAGGGACCCTAACCGGAGGATCAATCTCCATTGGCAATATGTGAAAAACGAGACCGTAGATGCATATCTGCAGGGAATAGATCATATTATATCTCAAGGATGTTCTATCTCTGGTATCGTCTGCGACGGTAAAAAAGGTTTGTTTTCTGCGTTTCCAGGCATTCCTATCCAAATGTGCCAGTTTTATCAGAAATAGATTATCACCCGATACCTAACCAGTAACCCGAAACTGCAAGCCGGGATTGAACTGCAAAAGATTGTAGATAACTTGACTTCATCCTGTGAAGAAGTGTTTTCTATGTTGATAGAGGTGTGGATGTTGAAATGGAATCAATTCTTGAAGGAAAAGACCTACTCCAATACCGGAAAATGGTTCTATACTCACAGGAAGCTTAGAAGCGCTATTCGTAGTATAAAGTCAAATCTTCCATATTTGTTCACCTTCCAGAAATACCCGGAACTTCATATCCCCAACACAACTAACTCCCTGGAAGGAGTTAACAGTGCTCTCAAGTTTAAAATCAAAGCCCACCAGGGAATAAACTCTGTTAGAAGAAAGAAAATCATCGACTATTTACTCTCCAAATAGCAACTACATTTCTTGCAATACACCGATATTTTATTATATAAAGCCATCCAGGAAATTCCGAATGATTATTTTATTTTAAAGTAATAGGAAAGAGAAATATTATTGTGAGCAGTATTTTATTGTTATTGTTATAGCTATCCTTTAAAAGAAAGAATAGATCCTCGGTTTGTGAGACAAAGATGTCTCATCGCCAAACGACAGCTTTATGAAGAATGGACATCCCGCAAGCCTCTTATTTTTCGGATAAATCAAACCAACGCTGGAGTTTTTGTTGATAGAGCTTATTCAAATTTTCCAGTTCCTTACTTATTCGAAGATAATCAAGATGAGTGAGAGCTGGAGAAGAGTTTAGAGAATCTTCTAGATTTTTAATCTGAACTTCCAGATTTTCTATCTCCTGAGTAAGCAATTCCAATTCTCGCTGTTCTTTATAACTTAGACCTTTAGACAGATGCTGAGATTTAGAAATAATATTAATTGAAGGTTTTTTATTTTCCTTTTCTTCCTTTTGATAATCCCGCACTAATAAGTAGTCCGAATAATTTCCAGGGAATTTCCTGATGCCATCTTTTTCAAAGACAAAGAGTTGCTCCACACAGCGATCAAGGAAGAAACGGTCATGAGAGACAACCAGAAGACAGCCATTAAAATTATCCAGATAATCTTCTAAAATTTCCAGGGTTTGAATATCCAGGTCATTAGTAGGTTCATCCAGAATAATAAAATTGGCACCAAACATAAGTGATTTGAGGAGAAAGAGACGACGCAGTTCTCCTCCGGAAAGAGAAGATAGTT
>JAGPEW010000008.1 GCA_018056825.1 Candidatus Sordicultor aquaticus | reverse complement strand
AATGGCGTAATACATACCATCTCTCTAAGAATATAGCTAAAGATACTATAGAACAAATAATAATAGGATACATAACGTATCCACCTTTAACTATTAAGGAAAAAATTTGCATAATTAGAGAACCTCCTTAACCCGAGAAAACCATACCTTTATGTTATTCTACTTTACCTTTTTCAGTTCCTCCCTATCAGCCAAATCTTCCGGTAAGGTAATCTTCGGTTTCCTTTTTCTGAGGCTTGGTAAAAATCTGGTTAGTGGGACCAAACTCTATAAGCCTTCCCAAAAGAAGAAAAGCGGTATAATCTGAGGCACGAGCTGCTTCTTGCATATTATGAGTCACTAAAACAATGGTATATTTTTCAATTAAACTTCGAATCAATTCCTCTACCCGAGCAGTAGCAATAGGGTCAAGCGCCGAAGCTGGTTCATCCATAAGCAAGATTTCTGGCTCCACAGCTATAGCTCGAGCAATGCAAAGACGTTGTTGCTGACCCCCTGAAAGATCAAAGGCTGAGGAGTGGAGTCTATCTTTTACCTCATCCCATAAAGCTGCCGCCTGCAAGCTTTTTATTACTTGCTCTTCAATAGCTTTTCTACTCCTCCACCCCTGAATTCGTAAGCCATAAGCTACGTTTTCAAAAATACTCTTAGGAAAAGGGTTAGGCATTTGAAAAACCATACCAATACGTCTTCTTATTACCACTGGATCTACATCCTCAGCATAGATATTATTGCCATCAAAAATAATTTCTCCCTCCACTTTTACCCCCTCAAAAAAATCATTCATCCTGTTGATACTCCGCAACAAAGTAGACTTGCCACAACCTGAAGGGCCAATAATCGCTGTAACTTTGTTCGCCGGAATGTTTAAACTGATTTGATGAAGCACTTGTTTTTCTCCAAAAAACACATTTAAATCCTTGATTTGCAGTTTAATTTCTTCCATTGTTCACCACTTTCTAGTCCTTCTGGATTTTCCCCGTAGATAAATGGCGATGAAATCAACAGCTATGACCAGTAAAATCAAAACTACGGCTGTTCCATAAGCAAGAGGCACCTGTTTATCCGGTCTTGTTCCTTCAGTCATCAAACCATAAATATGATAAGGAAGAGCCATAACCGGGTCAAAAATAGATTGAGGCAATCTTCGAGCATAAAATACAGCAGCAGTAAACATAATAGGAGCTGTTTCTCCTGCTGCTCTACCTACAGAAAGAATTAAACCGGTGAGAATTCCCGGTAAAGAGCTGGGCAAAACCACTCGCCAGATAGTGGTCCATTTATTGGCTCCTAGAGCTAGTGATGCTTCTCTAAAAGAAAGAGGAACTGCTTTTAGAGCTTCTTCAACGGAGGTGATAACTACTGGAAGAGACATAATACCCAGAGTTAGAGAACCAGAGAGAATAGAAACACCAAAACCAAAAATTTTGACAAAAACTGCCAGACCAAATAAACCAAAAACCACTGATGGAACTCCTGCCAGGCAATGAATAGCAGTGCGAAGAGCCTTTACCACCGGACGATTAGGAGAGGCATATTCTATCAAATAAATAGCAGAAAAAATACCTAAAGGAAGAGATACCACAATGCTACCCAATACCAAATAAAAAGTCCCCACAATCGCAGGAAAAATTCCCCCCTCGGTCATACCCCGGCGAGGAACACTGGTCAAAAATTCCCAATTGATGACCTTTATTCCTCGAGATAAAATGAAATATAAAATTAAACCTAAAATTACAGCAATCAAAATCATAGATAGCCAAAATATAGTAAACCAGATATTTTGGACCAAATATCTTCGTTTCAAAATTCCCTCTTTCATCATCTAACTCTTCTTCTTCCTCCCGGAACTAAATTTTCCACTAAAATATTTAAGATAAGAGTAAAAAGAAAAAGAATGATAGCCAAACTAAAAAGAGAATGATAATGAGGGCTACCAACTGAAGCTTCACCCATCTCTACAGCAATAGTGGCAGTTAAAGTACGTACCGGCTGGAAAAAACTCCGAGGTATCACCGGGGCTCCTCCTGCCACCATTAATACTGCCATAGTTTCCCCTATAATTCTCCCTGCTCCTAAAATTATCGCTGCTCCAATTCCTGAGGAAGCAGCAGGTAAAACCGCTCGGCTTAAAGTTTCCCAGTGAGTGGCTCCTAAAGCAAAGGATGCTTCTTTATAACTTCGAGGAACCGAAGTAACGGTATCTTCTATCACGCTAACTATAGAAGGTACAGCCATTATACCCAAAATCAAAGAAGCAGTAAAAGCAGTAAGGCCAGTAGAAAGAGAGAAAAGGTCGCGAACAAAAGGGACAATAACCACCACTCCAAAAAAGCCATAAACTACCGAGGGAATATCAGCCAATAATTCGATAATAGGTTTCATAATTTCTCTTCCTCGAGGAGGACAAAGCTCAGCTAAAAAGATACCAGAAAAAAGACCTAAAGGAACAGCAAAAAGTAAACCCCCACCAGTAACCAATAAAGACCCCAAAATAAGAGGTAATGCTCCAAATTGGGGAGGAGAAGAAGTAGGATACCATCTTTTACCCAATAAAAACTGAGAAAGAGAAACATGAGCAAAAACCGGTAACCCTTCTACGAAGAGAACAACTACTATACCAATCAGGAAAAAAAGAGAAGAAAATGCTACTAAAAAAAGTATTATTTCTGCTCCTTCTCGTTTTCTTCTTTTCAGAACTACTACCTCCCTACTTAGGAAGTGAAATTTCTTCTATTGTTAATTAAAGCAGTTTTCCCTTTCAAAATCAACTCAACTTTTCTTTATCCCAATCTCCTTTAATTTACTTTTACTTACCGAAAACACGTTACTTACTATTTCCCATATTTGTTGAGGAGAAAGCTCCTGCCGAGATAAATATTCAATCAATTTTTTTGCCTCCAATGGCACTTCCTCCTCTCTATACTCTCCTTCTATAACCAACACCACTTCTCCCCTTATTTCTTCTCGCTGAGATAAAATTTCTACAATATTTCCCAGTTTTCCCTTAATTATCTCCTCATGAATTTTAGTCAGTTCACGCAAAAAAACAACTTTTCTTTCTTCTCCCACCATTTCCTTAATTTCTTCCAAAGTAGATACCACCCGATAAGGAGATTCGTAGATTACTAAAGCTGGAGGAAGATGAAGAAACCGCTGTAAAATTTTTCCCCTCTCTTTTTTCTTCCGGGGCAAAAACCCTAAAAAAGTAAAGCCAGAAAAGGCAAACCCGGAGTAGACTACTGCTACTATCAGAGCAGAGGGTCCAGGAAGAACCTCAAAGTTTAAGCCCTCTTGTTCTAAAATACTAACTAATTCCATCCCGGGATCCTGGATTCCTGGCATTCCAGCATCAGAAACCAAAGCTATATTTTTGCCCTCTTTAAGTAAGTTTACTATCCGAGAACTAACTTGTTTTAAATTATAGGAATGATAGCTAAACAGAGGTTTTTGGATATGGTAGTGATTGAGAATCTTTAGGGTAACTCGGGTGTCCTCGCAAGCAATAAAATCAACTTCTCTCCACACTTGGAGAGTGCGCAGGGTAATATCCTGCAGGTTACCTAAAGGAGTGGGGCAAAAGTATAACCTGCCCCACTCCTTTTCTGGCTTCATCAATTCTAAGACTTAGGTTCTTCAGCTTTTAAAGGAACAAAATAAGTCTGTCCTGCTCTACTGATGAGTAACAGTACAGTATCTCCTGGCTCTATCTTGCTGAGAGCATTGTTCCAGTCATCTAAGTTTTTAATTTCTTCTCGATTAACTTCTAAAATCACATCTCCAGGCCGCAGACCAGCATCATCAGCAGGGCCACCAGCTTTTATTCCCACTATAACTACTCCACTTTCCTCTCGCAGAGCATACTTATCGACGAGGTCAGAAGTAATCTCTTCCACTTCCAGTCCCAAATCTATTTTTTGAGGAACTGGTGTAGAAGTAGTTTCCTTCAATTCCGTTAAGGTTACTCTTAAAGTGATGGTTTTTCCGTCTCTCCAGATAGTAATGTTTACCACATCTCCTGGATGATGAGAACGAATAGTCTGCTGGAGAGTATTTATGTCAGGAATCTCTACTTCGTCTACCTTTAGAATCACATCGCCTCTTTTGATGCCAGCTTTCTCCGCCGGGCTATCAGGAGAAATATCGGCTACTAATGCTCCTTTAGCTTCTTTCAAACCAAATTTATCAGCTACCTCGGGAGTGAGATTTTGAATTACTACTCCCAACCAAGCTCTCACTACTTTGCCTTTAGTTATTAGCTCATCTAAGACCGACTTAGCCATATTGATAGGAATGGCAAATCCAATGCCCTGAGCATAAGGAAGAATAGCGGTATTGATTCCAATTGCTTCTCCGTTCAGATTAAGAAGAGGCCCTCCACTGTTTCCCGGGTTGATAGCTGCATCAGTTTGCAAGAAATTCTCATATTCCTGGCCTGAATCTCCAGCAGCGACAGGTCTTCCTTTAGCACTCAGAACCCCCACAGTAACAGTGTGAGAAAGTCCATAAGGATTACCAATAGCAATCAACCATTCTCCTACTCGCGCAGCATCAGAATCACCTAAAGGAATAGTAGGAAGGTCTTGAGCATCGATTTTTACTACCGCTATATCGGTGAGAGGATCAGAACCAATCACTTTACCTTCAAACTCTCTCCCATCTAAAAAAGTAACTTTGATTTCGTCTGCCCCACTTATTACATGTTCATTAGTTAGAATGTAACCATCGGAACGAAAGACAAATCCAGTGCCTAACCCTTTAACTGGAACTTGCTTTTCTTCCGGTATCATATCTCCAAAAAATCTCTGAAAGAAAGGGTCATTTAAAAAAGGAGTAAAAGGAGAAGTATAAGTAGCCATCTTAAGAGTATCTATATTAACTATTGCTGGACTTACCCTTTCTACAATATCAGCTACGATATTGGTATCCTCAGGTATGGAACTTACTGCTCCGGCTACCCCACCCACTAAAGAAATTAGCAAAACCACCATCCACAAGCCCAAAAGTTTAGTTTTTTTAAACCACACAGTCAGTTACCTCCTTCCCAGGTAATAGAGTTAAAAATCTGAGTAATCATTTTCAAATCAAAATTTCCCATCAAAGCTAAATAAAATCCACCTTTTTCTCCCATCACCGTAACTATATCACCCTCCTTCCTCAAAGAAGGTTTATTGTTTCCTTTCTCCTCAGGTAACCTAAGAGGATAAACACTTTGCCATAGAGAAAAATACTGTAAACCGTCAGTGTAAACCAATTGATACCAATTTCGATCCTGGTTTTTTACCAAATAGACTTGCTTTAGCTGAAAACCAGGAGGTAGTAGAGAAGGTTGAAATAACTTTTTTCCACTGACAGTAAGAGAAGGTAAAGTAACATCGGAGGGCTTTTTCATAGCTTCCACATATTTTACTAACTGAGTATAGTCAGGAGAATAATCCCGATATATAAAACTTCCTTCTTCTTTTAACTTTCCATCGGGAGTATAAAAAGCTTGAGAATTCAACAAGCCTTTCTCATCCACAGAAAAGGAACGCACGACATTTCCAGTGTAGCGAGAAAGCACTCGCCCTGTGCTATCTTGTAAATCTAATAAGTAATTTTCCAAAAGTAACTCTAGATTATCTTCTTCAGGGGGAAGGAAGGGAAGGTCATAAAGAGGATAAATTCCTTTAACCTCCCCACTAGATAAATCTACCACATATCGATACTGCCCTTTTTTAACCGCAACTAAGTTCTCCTCGTTTAAATTTCTCCACGCTAAACCTATATATCTCAAGTAAACTACTTCATAAAAATCTTTCTTCCCTGAAAAACAATCCTGATTAGACCATATCCCCCAATAATCATAATCAGCAGATTTTCTGGCCATCTCTTGCAAAAAAAATAAAGCTTCTTCCGGATTAGCTATTTCTGCTTGAGCTGCGGGCAAAGAGGAAAAAGCTAAACAAAACACCAAAATTAAAGAACCAAATTCTATAAAAAGAAGACCTGATTTTTTCACTACTTACCACCGGAGACCAACTCCAAAGTTCCAATAAAATTAGTTTCTTTTTTAAAAGGTATATCTAATTGATTGCCACTTAAACTTTCGTGAAGGTCTACTAAAACTTCAGGATGCATAACGTCCATCTCCCACTGAGCCTGTTCTTGAGAAACGACGAAAAACAAAATCATAATCACTAAAGCAGCAGCCAAAGAAAAAAGGATTACTTCTCTCTTTTTTATTGTTCTGGCTTTCGTTTCTACAGATTCCCAATCAAATTTAAAATTCCAATTAAGGCTGGAATTGTCATCTAAATCTCTCATCAGATTCTTAATTGCCTGAAGCTTATCCAATTCTCCCTGACAGTGAGAACATGCTATTAGATGTTTCTTAACCAGCCTATATTCTTCGACAGTTAATTCTTCATCCAGATAAGCAGAAAGCATTCTTTCTATTTTTTCGCAATCCATATCCTTACCCCCAAACCGAGAGAAAATCTTCTCCATAGCTTTTCTCTACCAGGTCTCTCACTTTCCTTCGAGCTCTATGAAGTCGGGAGCGGACAGTTCCCAGAGGACAACCAACAATTTCACTAACTTCTTCATAGGAATAATTCATCACATCACAAAGCACTATTACTTCCTTCATCTGAGGAGGAAGCTTTTCAATAGCCTCTTGAAGAAAATTTAGAACCTCTTTTTTTAAAGCTCTCTCTTCTGGACCTTCTTCGTCAGATTCCAGAAAATCCCAAACCTCAACTTCTTCTCCATCTTCTCTCTCTTTGACCGGATGAAATATTTTTAAAAATTTCTCCTTTCTAAAACGTTGACGGTGAACATTAAGTAAGATTGTAGACATCCAGCTTTCAAAAGAATAATTAGCATTATAGCTGTGCCGATACTGGTAAGCTCGCAAGAGAGCTTCTTGCACTAAATCCCGGGCTTTATCCATATTGCCACTTAAATGATAGGCGAAACGAAGGAGCCCATTTTCACAACTTTTAACTTTCTCTTCAAACCACAACTTTTCCTCTTCCACACTTAATCCCTGATACCAAACCTGAGCTTCAGCCTTATCCATTCATCTCACCTTCTTCTATCTCTCAATTATTTGGGAAACCCTAAAAAGTTCCTTTCCTTATCTTACAAAAAATAATGATGGTACTCTTCTTCAGTAATATGAACTTTTTTACCTTCCTCCAGCTCTAAGGAAATACTATCTTTAAAAATATCCACTTCCAAAATTTTTGCCAATCCCCAGGGAGTGACAATCTTACTACCTTTTTTGGGCAGCCGGTTAATCAACCGACGATACAGGGGATATTCAAAAGCCAAGCAGCACATAAGACGACCACAAGTCCCAGAAATTTTAGCCGAGTTAAGAACCAAATTTTGTTCTTTAGCCATCTTAATAGAGATGGGGTCAAAATTGGTCAAAAAGGCATTGCAGCATAACTCTCTCCCGCACATTCCACATCCGCCCACCATCCGGGCTTCATCCCTCACTCCCACTTGTCGCAGTTCAATTCGAGTGCGAAAAATAGCCGCTAATTCTTTGACCAATTGTCGAAAATCGATTCTGTCCTCAGAACCGAAGTAAAAAGTTAATTTACCCCGGTCTAAGGTGTAATGAACCCGTAAAATCTTCATCGGAATTTGATAATGAGCAACTAATTCTTGCGCCTTCTGAAAAGCTACTTTTTCCTTTTCTCGATTAATTTCGGCCTGGTCTAAGTCTATTTTTTGAGCTTTCCGAAGCACTGGCTTAAAATTATCCGGGGGAGCCAAAAAAGCTCCTTTAGCCACAATGCCTATTTCTAATCCTAGGGAGGTCTCCACCACACACTTATCTCCCAAATGGAGGTCTAAACCTCGAGTCTCAAAATGGTAAATTTTAGGATTGTTTTCAAATTTAATTCCTACCACTTGAGGCATAATTCCACTCACCTCTCCATAAAAAAAGAAATCTAATCAATACTATATCCCAGTTTAAGTTAGTAGAAATATCAGAAACCAAGTTATCTACTAAGATTAACAATTTATTTAAAATTTCGGCTTCTTGTTCCCCAGCCTCTCTCTCCACTTTTTCTTTATCAAAAAATAGCAACTCCTCACCTTTACCCTCCGTTACCTTCCATATCCATAAATCTCTTAGATACTGTTCCAAAAAATCCATAATCAGAGGTAATTGTTCTTTATTATCATAAAACCAGGAACCTAAAGAAAGAGGGTAATTTTCACTTTTTAATTTATGCCATAATTCCCAGAACTTATTCTCCAAGCTATTTTCACTTTTTTGAATTTCTTCTATTCTTCCTAAATTACCACCACAACGAGCAGCTACCTTTTGGGCTTCTTCTTTCTTCCACCCCTTTTTTTCTACTAAATAATTACTAATTTCCAAAGAAGAAAGAGGAGAAAACTCTATTATCTGGCAGCGAGAAACCACAGTGGGCAAAAGAGAAGAAGCTCGAGAAGTAATCAGAATTACCACGCTATCTCTCGGTGGCTCTTCTAGAGTTTTTAAAAGACAATTAGCCGCTTCCTCAGTTAATTTTTCTGCTTCTTTTATTATTCCCACTTTCATTTTACCCGCTACAGATTTTAAGTTGAGCCACTTGGCAAAGTCTCTTATTTCACCTATTTTTATAGAATCACCAGAAGGAGAAAGTAGAGAAACGTCAGGGTGAGAAAGATTGTTTATCAATCGGCAGTTCTTACATTGACCACAACTTCCATCCGAAGTGGGATTTAAACAATTAAGAAATTTAGCTAACTCCAAAGCACAAGTAGTTTTTCCTACCCCAGAAGGACCAAAAAAAAGATAGGCATGAGCAACCCTTCCCGAGTGGACCACTCGCTCAAAAAACTCCTTTTGCCTTTTGCAACCACAAATGTCAGACCAACTCATCCAATCAGCTCATTTTTTATCTCACGATAAAGAGACTAAAATTTTTCATAAGATAATATGGGGACTTCAAAAAGAATCCCTCCTCCCCTTACTACTTTAATCTTCTGAGGAACAAAAGGACCAATAGGTTCATTAAGAGGGACAGTAGATTCTACAATTTCTTCCCGGCGAGCACAGGTTCCTTTAATTAATTCTCTTACTTCCTCTCGACGTTTTTCCTCTATACCAATCAAAAGAGTGGTATTTCCCTCTCGTAAGAAACCACCAGTAGAAGCCAATTTAGTGAAAGAAATTTCTTTATCTCGCAAGGCATCTAGTAGTTTAGGAGCATCTTGGTCTCTTACCACACATATAAAAAGCAAATGAGAAGACATATCAGCTCACCCCCCTTCCTCTCAACCTTTGCCACACAATTTCCTGAACCATCACCGAAACTTCTTTTTTTGAACGATTAGTGGTATCTATCACTACAAAACGTTCTGGAGATTCCTGAGCTAACTGTAAATATCCATCCCGAACAGCCCAAAGAAATTCCTTACTCCTCAAAAACTCTTTTTCAAAACGTAACTCTTCTTCGTTGGTATGAGAAAGCGAGCGAGCTAAACCCACTTGGGGTTCCACGTCCAAAAGCACAGTTAAATCAGGCACAATTCCTTCAGTAGTGATATCATTTAAGTAATAGAGATGGGAAAGAGGCACTCTTCGGCCATATCCTTGATAAGCCAGAGTGGAATCGGTAAATCGCACGCATATTACTATTTTACCTTCTTGAAGAGCAGGACCTATCACCTGTTTTATATGTTCCCGACGAGAAGCTTCAAAAAGAAAAACTTCTGCCAGAGGGTCAATTACTCCACTTTTGGGATTTAATAATAAGTCTCTTATTTTATCCCCTAAAGGAGTCCCCCCTGGCTCCCGAGTTAACAAACACGGAATATTAACTTCTTTTAGGAAAGAAAATAAATAATCAGCTTGAGTACTTTTTCCACTACCTTCAATTCCTTCTAAGGTAATAAAAAAACCGGAATTATTACTCACGATGATCTTCTTCCAAAATCCGAGGGTAAATCACCACTCGACGGAAGGGTTCCTCTCCTATACTTTTAGAGAAAAGGTGGTAACGTTCAGCAATTTTATGTTGCAGACGTCTTACTGAGGAACTACGAGGAGCAAGCTCTATAGCTTCTCCTCCTTTAAGGACCTGCCGAGCTGCTCTTTCTGCCTCCATTAGTCCTGAATCTCCATTTCCCGAAGAAAGATCGCTATAACCAAAGAGATCCTGCACAAATTTATAAATCTGGTTATAAGTGTTACTGCGCACTACATGAACTGGTATCCCTCGGTTCTCTGCTTCTCTTATTTTACTCCCCTTATTGCGATAACGACTCTTCAGGGTAAGAAGAATATCTGCTTCGTCTACATCGTCCACTACCTCGAGAGGAACTTTAGCGTGAGCGATAGCCCTCTGAACATAATTTTTGCTCACTGCAAAGAGATAAACCCGCAGTAATTGACTTTCAAACAATTCAGGCTCTATTTCTTCCTCCTGAGGTATTTTTACACCTGTAATAGGAGCACCTTTATCTTCTTCTATTATTTTAACTGCTCCTTCTTTGGTTCTTTTTCTCACTTCCGGTCGAGGATCATAACCTCGCAACAGCAAATCCACTGCCTGAGCAGTATCATGGTAAATACCTAAGGTGTCTCGATCTCGTAATTCAATAACCACATCAAAAGTGGGAATAGCCTTACGCTCCAGTATCGCTTTTTGGCTTCCTCGACGATGAGCTTCTTCATCACTCAATATTACTGACTGAATTCCTCCCACCAAGTCACTCAAAGTAGGATTTAAAAGAAGATTTTTTAAGGTATTACCATGAGCTGTAGCAATGAGCTGCACTCCCCTCTCGGCAATAGTGCGACAAGCTCTTGCTTCTTCTTCTCTGCCAATTTCATCTACGATGATAACTTCAGGCATATGATTTTCTACTGCTTCAATCATCACATCGTGTTGTCTTTCAGGAGACGACACCTGCATTCGGCGAGCCCGACCAATAGCAGGGTGAGGTATATCTCCATCACCGGCTATTTCGTTAGAAGTGTCTACCACTACTACTCTCTTCTGGAACTCATCGCTCAATACTCGAGCCACTTCCCGAAGCTTAGTAGTCTTACCTACCCCCGGAGGTCCTAAAAGCAAAATGTTTTTGCCTGACACTATAACATCTCTAATTATGTCAATAGTACCATAGACCGCTCTTCCTACCCGAAGAGTAAGTCCTACAATATTCCCCAATCGGTTACGAATACAGGAAATCCGGTGGAGAGTTCGCTCTATGCCTGCTCGATTATCCCGGGTAAATATCCCCACTCTCTGCACCACATAATCCAGGTCTTCTCTCTCTATTATCCTATCAGAAAGAATTACAAATCCTTTGGCAAAACGAGCTTCCGGAGGACGCCCCAAATCCATTACTACCTCTATTAAATCATCGGCGTTTTCCCGTTCCTCCAAAGGAATTTTAATATAATCAGGTAAAACTTCAAAAAGCTTATCTAAGTTATCTACTACTCCCACTCGATAACCGTTACTCATAATGCTATTTTCTATATCCTCCTTCTACTTTGTTTTTATCTTTAATTTAAAAACCAGCATTTACTTAGTTTATTTCAACAGAGCTCTTTTAGCAAACTTACCCAAAATATATCTAATTATAACAGCTTATAGAGACAAAGAAAAACCTTGCCTTAACTTTAGAATACCTATCAGTATTGCAGCAATTTTTTCCTATAAATTACCATTTACCAAATTACCTGAGAGAGAAGGAAATTCCTCCCCGTAGTTTTTTAGTTTTTGGGGAGGAATTACAAGGGGGCTTCCCTTCTTATAATTTGTCGTTAGATAAGACTTGCAATAGCAATTAATTTGATGGGTTTTGTGATTAAC
>JAGPEW010000222.1 GCA_018056825.1 Candidatus Sordicultor aquaticus | reverse complement strand
TAAGGGGGCAAAGCTCCCTTATTGTTCTTTTAATCCTACGTCGTAGACTGCTTTTTGCAGTTAACTACAAATTACTAAAACTTTAAAAAGTAATCGACAAATTGAAACAATTTTCTCCAGCGCCGTTTTCAACTATAAAGGTCAATAAAAACATTGTTCTATCAATAAAAGTGTTCTAAAAATTAGATTATATGATAAAATTAATAGTAATAGTTAAAATAAGAACTTTTCTTAGGGTGGATAAGTGATAAAATCTTCAACCAGTAAAGAAGAATTATTAGAAGAAATAAAAACTGAAGTAGAAACATGCACTCTTTGCTCTCTTTCTCAAAACAGAACTAAAATAGTTTTCGGAGAGGGTAATCCTGATGCATTACTCATGTTCATTGGAGAAGCACCGGGGGAAGAAGAAGATCGCACCGGCAGACCTTTTGTGGGTAAAGCCGGTCAGTTACTTACCAAAATCCTTCAATCAGTAGATTTTAAAAGAGAGGAAGTGTATATTACTAATATGGTAAAATGTCGCCCCCCCGGCAATAGAACTCCTACTCAAATTGAAATGGATAGTTGTTTTCCTTATTTAGAAGCCCAAATTGCCATTATTAATCCTTCTATTATCATAACCTTAGGTAGCACTTCCACTCTCTACCTTTTAGGTAAAAAAGAACCTATCAGCAAACTTCGTGGTCAATGGTTCGATTGGCGAGGAGGAAAGAAAATCTTCCCTATGTTTCATCCTAGTTTTCTCCTCCGTTATGATTCTCGACAGCCAGGGTCTCCTCGATATTTAACCTGGAAAGACATTCAAGAGGTTAAAAGAACATATGACCTTTTGAAACAAAGTTCTTAAGTAATGTGTTATAATAAAAAGAATTCCTTTTGAGGGAGGGACTTAATATGAGTTATTTAGATTCCTTAAAAGCATTCACTACTGAGCAAGTAGTAAAGCTAATGGTAAATTCTTTACGTAACGCTTCTGATGAAAATATCATCAGGCTCACCTACTTGGCGGAGAAACTTACTCCTATCGAGTATTATCGAGACCAAATTCGAGGACTCCGTCAAATGTTTGAAGAAAAAAGACCTCAGATAGTATTAGCCCGCCGCGTTCTGCAAGAAACCCACCCCAATGTAAGAGAGAAACTCATAGTTAATCTCATCGTTAAGAGCATTCTTTTGGGAGTTCCCAAAAGACAAAAGTTAGAAAAAGAATTAGGGGTGCAAGTTCCCTTTTTCTTTGTTGTAAGCCCTTCTATGAGATGCAACCTTAACTGCTACGGTTGTTATGCTGGACAATATCGCAAAGAAAGTGATATGCCTATTGAGCTCCTAGACCGTTTATTTAATGAAGCCAAGGAAATGGGAATGAATTTCCTCACTATTTCTGGAGGAGAACCGTTCATTCGAAAAGAACATTTAGATCTTTTCGAGAAACATAGCGACATATCTTTCCAGATTTATACCAACGGTACTTTAATTAACCGAGAGGTAGCTAAGCGCTTGGCTCAAATGGGTAATGTTTATCCCGCTATAAGCGTGGAAGGATATGAAGAAGAAACTGACAACCGTCGAGGAAAAGGCACATTTAAAAAAATAATGCAGGCTATGGAAGCTCTGCGAGATGAGGGAGTGCTTTTTGGTTTCTCCATTACTGCTACCCGGCACAACACTGAAGTAGTATCTAGCGATGAGTTTATAGAATTTTTGATTAACAAAGGGTGCAGTTTCGGGTGGTTTTTTACTTACGTTCCCATAGGTAAAAAGCCGGATACTTCCCTAATGCCTACTCCAGAACAAAGGCTTCACCTCCGCAGTCAAGTACACCGCATTCGTTATGAAAAACCAATTTTTATTGGTGACTTCTGGAATGATGGACCATATGTAGGAGGTTGTATTGCTGGAGGAAGAAGATACTTCCATATTAATAACGCTGGAGACGTAGAACCTTGTGTGTTCTGTCATTTTACAGTAGATAATGTAAAGGATAAATCTCTAAAAGAAGTTATCTCTTCTCCTTTCTTCCGGGCTATCCAAGAAAGACAGCCTTATGATAACAACTTGATGAGGCCGTGCATGCTTATCGATGTTCCTGAGGTTTTGCGAGAAGTAGTAGAAAAGTATGGAGCTCGTCCTAGTCATGAAGGAGCAGAAAGCCTGATAACTACTCTTAAAGATGAAATAGATCAGTATTCTCAGGCATTCAAAAAATTGACTGATCCCATTTGGGAAACTGAATACAAAGGAACAGTGTATTACAAAGATTACAAATCAGAGAGAAAAGAATACCTCCGCAAGTTAGAGGAAGAAGCTTCTGCAAACAAAGAAAAAGAAAGAGCAAAAGTAGGAGTAAATTAAAAACGGCTTTATTCTTAGATAGAGCAAATACCGGGTGGGAATTCCCACCCGGTATTTTTATTTCTCTACAGAATCTTAAAAAGCAAAGACCGTTGGTAGCATGATTGTTCAAACCTTAAAAAGCCATTTCCCAGCGTTAATATTCCAAACCTTTTTTCATCTTCTCTCGCACTGCAAGCTGCCAAGCTAAGACAAAAAAGAGGGGGTGTCCCTCTTTATAGCTTTGTTCTGTCATATCTGATAAAACCATTCAGGGGTGACGAACGGAAATATTTTTTCTCCGTATTATTTTTGGCCTTTTTTATTTTGATGTTTTCCTTTTTTTACACTTGGCTGGTAAAG
>JAGPEW010000221.1 GCA_018056825.1 Candidatus Sordicultor aquaticus | reverse complement strand
GAACAGTAAAATACCCGAGATAAACACCACCCAAAATAGCAAATACCGCCCCCAAAGAAGCACCAGAGCTAATTCCTAAAACATAAGGGTCCACTAAAGGGTTTTGAAAAATTCCCTGCAACACCCCCCCTCCCAAGGAGAGGCTTCCTCCCACCAAAAAAGAAAGAATAATCCGGGGTAAGCGAATCTCAAACAATATTATCCTTTCGGAAGGAGAAAGAGAAGAAGGGAAAAAGAAAGAAAGAGAGTGAGAGATATTATATCTCCCCCCTCCCCAACCTTGGGCCAAAAAGATGCTCGCCAAGACTAAAACCAACAACCTCAGATAGGTGAGTTCTTTTTTACTTTTGGTATTCATATTCTCCAAAAATTTCGGGGTGAATTATATGAGCAAAGGTATAAAGAGCATCTACTACCCGGGGTGAAGAACGAGAGACGATATCGGCATCTACTGGAAAAACCTTGTGGTTTTGGATAGCTTTAATTACCTGCAATCGACTATCAGAAAGCAAAAATTGGTAAGGAAGATTTCCACCTTCTCCGTGATTTTCCACTACAGTTATGATATCGGGGTTGCGGCGAATAAATTCTTCCAAATCCACAGTAACATATCCCGAGAGGTCTTCTACTACATTTTTCCCTCCAGCGAGGGTAATAAATTCGTTAATAAAGGTATCTTTCCCAGCCGTCCAGAGAGGCTCATGCCAGAGGAGATGAAAAACTGTGGGTCGCTCTTCAGGAGAAAGATGAGAAACCCGGTCTTCTACTTCTTTTATTTTTTGCTCCAGTTCTCTCTTTAACTCTTTTCCTCGAGTTTCTACCCCTAATAATATTCCTGTTTTCTCTATATCTTCCATTACTTCACTAATGCTTTTAGGGTCTAATACAAACACCTTAATTCCCAAACTTTCCAGCCGGTCTACCACTTCCCGGGGAGTTAGGGAACTGGCTAAAACTATATCCGGCTCTAATTCTACTATTTTTTCCAAGCTAACCTCGGTGATAGTGCCTATTTTTTCTTTTTCTTTTGCCTCCTCTGGATAATTACAGTAGGTAGTCACTCCCACCAGTTTTTCTCCCAGAGAAAGAGCAAACACTATCTCTGTGTTACTAGGAGAAAGAGAGATAATTCGCTCACAAGAAAAGGGAATTTCTACCTCTCTTCCTAAATCATCAAATAAAATCTCTGCTTGAGCTTCCAAAGTTAAGGAAAAAAATAACAGCCCTAATCCTATCAACAAAATAACCGGTTTGCTACTCTTTTTTACCACATTGCTTCCTCCTTTTTATCCTTAGAGTGGAGGAGGGGGGAAGAGAGGGAGTATCCTCTTTTATGGGGGCGGAACCCAGTAATTTCCCACCTCCTCTTTCCACGAAGAGTGGTTGGGATAATTTCAGGCAGGTCTCCTGGCTCCCGGATCTTCGCTCGTTACTCCTTCCCGACTTTTGTCAGTGGTTTTAGCAACTCACTCCCCGGTCACAGTGGCGGGACCGCGCCGGATTCTCACCGGACTTCCCTATTAAGGCCAAGCCACCTAAAACCATTCCACCGGCATTATAGCACAAAAACCAGGAGAGAAAAATCTCCCAAGTTACTTAGGATAGTGCCAATTATATTTGAAGCTGTTTGAAAATTCTTCTCCTTTAATATTTATCGTTATAATTCTACATCTTTTTATACCACAAAGAAGAGAGGCTGTGGTGATTTCTTTATTCGTCATCTCGGTCACACAACACCTTGAGAAAAATAGATAGAGCATAAGGAAGAGACATTCCCGGAGGGTTTTTATAATTAACCTAAAGAATTTTTTAAATCGTTTTAGTTAATAAATTTATATCTATTTATTGTTGACAAATATTTAAAATATAATCTATACTAACAACAGTTTATTAAAACGATTTAATTAAGGAGGAAAAATGCCTGTAACCATTAAAGATGTAGCAAGATTAGCTGGTGTATCTCCAGCCACAGTATCAATGGTTTTAAATGGAAAAGGCAAGGTTTCGGAAGAAACTCAAAAAAAAGTGGAAGAAGCAGCACAAAAATTGGGATATCGTCCCAACATTGTAGCTCGAAGTTTAGTAAAGGGTAAAACCAATACTATCCTTCTTTGTGCGTTCATTAAAGAACAGGAAAAACTCTCTGCTTTTTATGGAGAATTGATTAACCGTCTTTTGGCTGCCATTTCTCGGGAAGGATACTACCTGCAGATAGTAGTAAAAGGAGAGTTTTTTAACGGTCACCCTCTGGATAAACGAGAGGCTCTCTTAAACATCGCCCGTAATAGCCTTTTCGAAGGTCTAGTTATTCTTTCTCACTGGCCTATTCATTATTCCGAAGTTAGTGACTTAGTTAAGGAAAACTTCCCTTTTGTCATTGTTAACCAGCGAGTGGAAGGAGAAGGAGTAAGTTATGTGGATATTGACCACTATGGTGGGGCAAGAGAAGCAGTTAAATACCTAATAGAAAAAGGCCACCGGCGGATTGCTCACCTGCGAGGCCCTCGAGAACATCGCCATGCGGAAGAGAGATACCGAGCTTATATAGACACTCTTTTAGATTTTGGTATTCCCATTAAAAAAGAGTATGTAGTAGAGGGGAATTTCCGCCGGATGAGCGGAAGAGAAGCGATGGAAAAGTTGCTTCAAGTCTCTCCCCTTCCCACGGCAGTTTTTGCCGCTAACGATAAAATGGCTATCGG
>JAGPEW010000220.1 GCA_018056825.1 Candidatus Sordicultor aquaticus | reverse complement strand
AGCAGACGGATTAACTCTTCTGGAGCGTTTGGAAGAAAAGCTTAATTACTATAGTGGTAACCTTCCTCGTGCTGCTGTAGAACTGGCTAAAAGCTGGAGAACTGATAAAGTTTTGAGACAACTGGACGCCCTTCTTTTAGCTATGGATAAGGAACATATTTTGATAATTTCTGGAAGAGGCGATGTGTTGGAGCCAGATGAGCCAATAGCGGCTATCGGCTCAGGAGGAAATTTTGCTTTGGCAGCCGCTAAAGCGCTGTGGAGGGAAACTGACAAAGAAGCTGAAGAGATTGCCCGCCTTTCTTTACAGGTTGCTTCAGAAATTTGTATTTATACTAACAATAATATGACTATAGAAACTGTTTAATTAAGGAGGATGGAGATGTCTTTGATAGAAGAGAGCTTAACTCCTGAAGAAATAGTCGAGGAGTTAAATAAATATATAATAGGGCAAAATGAGGCTAAAAAATGCGTGGCTATTGCTCTAAGAAACCGCATTAGAAGAAGGATGCTTCCTCCAGAAATTGCTGAAGAGATAACCCCCAAGAATATAATTATGATTGGCCCCACTGGCGTAGGTAAAACTGAGATTGCCCGCCGTATTGCTAAGTTAACCAATGCTCCTTTTTTAAAAGTAGAAGCTACTAAATTTACTGAAGTAGGATACGTGGGAAAAGATGTGGAATCCATAATCAGAGATTTAACTGAGCTGGCAGTAAGAATGGAAAAGAATGAGCGCATAAAAAGCCAGGAGGATAAGGCTAAAGAAATAGTAGAGGAACAAATCTTAGATTATCTTCTGGCTCTTAATCCCTCTTCCTTGGAATACGAAGATACTATAACCTCAGAATCTCCTCGAGTAGATGTGGTTTGGCCTAGGCCTCTTTCTTCTACTCGGGAAAAAATGAAGGAAAAACTTAAAAAGGGAGAATTGGAGGAACGTTTCATTGAAATTGAAGTGGAAGAAAGCTCTATACCTCTAGGAATTATAGCTGGTGGAGGAATGGAAAGCTTGGGAGTAGACTTTCAGGAGCTCTTTAGTGGAGTTTTTCCTCCTCGCAAAAAGAAAAGAAAAGTAAAAGTTAAAGAAGCTCGAGATATACTTTTTAATCAGGAAGTGCAGAAATTAATTGACATGGAAGAGATAAGTGGCGAGGCAATCAAGAGGGTAGAGGAAACCGGCATAGTTTTTATCGATGAGATAGACAAGATTGTTTCTCCGGGAAGTGGTTATGGCCCAGATGTTTCTCGGGGAGGGGTGCAGAGAGACTTGCTTCCCATAGTGGAGGGTTCAACTATCCTTACTAAATATGGCCCAGTGAGAACTAATCACATCCTTTTCATAGCTGCTGGGGCTTTTTCTCAGACTAAGCCTTCTGACCTTTTACCTGAGTTACAGGGAAGATTTCCGATTAGAGTGGAGTTATTTTCTTTATCAGAAGAAGATCTCTACCGGATATTGATTGAGCCTTTTAATTCCTTAACCAAGCAGTATAAAGCACTATTGGAAACTGAAGGAGTAAGTATAGAGTTTGAAGAGGATGCTCTACGGGAGATAGCTCATATTTCTCAGGAGTTAAATCAGAAAATGGAAAATATTGGTGCTCGTAGATTACATACTGTGGTAGAAAGGCTCTTACAGGACATTTCTTTCCGTGCTCCTCATTTGAGGGGACAGAAAATAGTTATAAATCGAGATTACGTTAAGCGAGAGCTCGCTGGTGTTTTACAGGATGAAGATATTACTCGTTATATTCTTTAATCATTTTCTATTATTCAGTTGAAAAAAATTCACCCTTTAGGTATACTTACGGGCGGTAGTTTGATTAAAACACATGTAGAGGGTTTCTGGTGCTCTAAGGAGCAACTCTACAGAGGTTAAACCAGAAGGAGGTTAAACTAATGGTAGTCACTATGAAACAGCTTTTAGAAGCTGGGGTTCACTTTGGACACCAAACTAGGCGTTGGAACCCCAAGATGAAACCTTATATTTTTGCCGAAAGAAACAATATCTATATCATTGACCTTCAAAAAACTGTAGAATTGGCAGAAAAAGCTTATAATTTTGTTCGAGATTTGGCTCGAGAGGGAGGAACATTTCTTTTTGTAGGTACCAAAAAACAAGCTCAAGAAGCTATTGAGCAAGAGGCTAAACGCTGTGGTATGTTTTATGTTAATCAGAGATGGTTAGGAGGAATGCTTACCAACTTTTCTACTATTTGCCAAAGTATCGAACGACTAAAGAAAATTGAAGAAATGGAAGAAAAAGGAATTTTAGAGCGGCTTCCCAAAAAAGAGGTTATGCAAATTAAGAAAAGGAAAGCTCGCTTGGAAAAATATTTAACTGGTATTCGAGATATGGAGAAAATACCCGATGCTCTTTTTATAGTTGACCCTCGAAGAGAAAGAAATGCAGTATTGGAAGCAAGAAAGATGGATATCCCTATTGTAGCTATTGTGGATACTAATTGTGACCCGGATGAAATTGATTACCCTATTCCGGGGAATGATGATGCTATCCGGGCTATTCGCCTTTTTTCTACTCTTATTGCTGATGCTATATTAGAAGGAAAGAGATTGGCAGGTGAGGGTCAAGAAATGATAGCCACAGAAGGAGTGGCTATTCCTCAGGAAGAAGTGGTAGAAACAGAAAAGGATAGTCCCCAAGAAGAAGAGGCTTCTCAGATATTGGAGGAGCTCCAG
>JAGPEW010000219.1 GCA_018056825.1 Candidatus Sordicultor aquaticus | reverse complement strand
AAATATAATTATAGTTAACTGCAAAATCATTACACAGACTATGAGGGAGCACGCCCCCTCATAACCACCAAAAGCAACAAAGAAAAGAACAAAAACTAACTGAGGAAGAAAAAACAGACAGCCTACGACGTAAACAAAAGACAAAAACCACTGAGAAAGTTTTATAGTATCCCTTGCTGCACGGCAATTTCCCATTTTTTGACTTCTGATGTAATTTATTCTTTTTAAAATTTTAACAGTTTAACAGATTTTGCGGGATACTATAAAATTTTACCATGATGATAATAATATTTTTTTTCGAATTTTTCTACCAAGAGAGGAAAAGATTTTCTTCAAAAAATATATCGTTCCGTAAAACTGCTAAATTACAATTCTGAAATTAAGACTGCAGCGTAAAAAAGTAAAAAATAATATGGCGTTTATGTAAATCATTCTTTGTTTAATTTTCTTCTATTGCCAATAGTTAAATAAATTAGTATAATTGTATGAACATATATAGGAGGCGTAGAAGATGAAAAATCTGTTGGATGAGAAGAGCCCGGTTCCACTTTACCATCAATTAAGCCAAATTTTAAGGGAAAAAATTGAGCGAGAAGAATGGAAAGAAGGAGAAAGAATCCCCACCGAACTTGAGCTTTGTGAAGAGTTCGGTCTTTCTCGAGGAACGGTAGCTCAAGCACTCCGGGAACTAGAGGATGAAGGCTTAATTTACCGCAAACAAGGCCGGGGTAGTTTTGTAACCGAGAAAAAGCTTTCTCTCGACCTTTCTCGTTTTTACAGTTTTGCTCAGGATATGAAAGCCCGAGGTCAACGTTTCTATTCTAAAATTATCCGCATGGAGAAAGAAGTGCCCTCAAAATCGGTACAAGATAGGTTGAATTTAGAACAGGATGAAGTATTTACTATCGAACGATTGCGGTTTGCCGATGAAATGCCGGTTATTTTAGAAAAAATATACCTTCCTCCTCAATTTGAAAAGATTGCTTCTCAAAAAAAAGAACTGGAAGAGGGAGCAATCTACGATATTTTTTTAAGAGAGATGGGAATACGGGTACAGAAAGCTCGGGAAGAATTCGAAGTAATAAGGATGAATAGCTACGAAGCTGAACTTTTTAAGGTGGAAGTAGGTTTCCCAGCACTTTTAGTGAGAAGAGTTACTTTGGGAGAAAATGGAGAACCATTTGAGTATCGAAAAAGCATTATTCGAGCAGATCAGTGTCGCTACTCAATAGAATTAGAGGTTTAAAAAGTGGTTCTTCCGAAGAAAAAAAGAACCAGTCTTTTTTCCCTCTTTTTTTCTTTCTTTAAAATCGGTACTTTTACCTGGGGAGGAGGATATGCCATGCTCCCTTTGATTAAACAAGAAATAGTGGAAAAAAAGAAAGTATTGACTGACGAGGAGTTTATCGAAGGACTTTCGGTAGCTCAGAGCCTCCCCGGAGCAATTGCCATCAATACTGCTTGCTTTGTAGGAAGGAAAGTAAGAGGAATTGCTGGAACGTTAGTTTCGGTTTTGGGGGCTTCTCTTCCTTCTTTTCTGATTATTCTGTTTATTGCTTCTTTTTTTCTCCAGTACCGACATCTGGAAGTGGTGCAGAACTTTTTCCGAGGAGCTACTCCGGCTATTGTGGCTCTGATTATAGGAGCAGTGGTAGATATTGGAAAAAGTGCTTTAGATGATTGGGGAGATTTGATAATTGCTTTTATACTTTTTTTTATAACACTATTTTTTAATCTTCATCCTCTGTGGATAGTGTTAATCGGAGGAATGCTGGGAGTGTTGAGAAGAAAATGATATATCTTCAGCTTTTTTTAGCTTTTTTGCGAGTAGGATTTTTTTCTTTTGGAGGGGGAATGGCTGCTCTTCCTTTGATTGAAAAAGAAGTAGTGGATACATATCATTGGTTGAGTAATGGCGAGTTTTTAGAATTAGTTACTCTTTCTGAACTTACTCCCGGACCCATTGGCATCAACTCTGCTACTTTTACCGGTTTCAAGGTAGTAGGAATTTGGGGTTCTTTAGTGGCTACCCTGGCTTTTTGCTTACCTTCTATATTTCTGGTAAGTTTAATTTTTCGCTCCCTCTCCTACTTTGAAGAAAACGTCTGGGTGCAACATTTCTTGCGAGGTTTGCGTCCAGTAGTAATTGCTTTAATAGGGGTAGCGGCTTATTCCCTGGCCCAAAAAGGAATAAAAGATTGGTTTGCTATTATACTAGGAATAATAGTTTTTACCCTTGTTTACCGAAAAAAAACCAACCCCATCTTACTTCTCCTCCTTTCTGGATTAGCAGGATTAATTTGGTATGGGAGTTGACAGAATTAATGTTTATGTTTAGAATTAAAAAAGAATAAATGAATAGACAAATGAAGGGGAAAAGCTATCATGAGCAAAAAAATCATCTTTCTAGGTCTTGATGCAGCTATGCCAGATTTAGTAAAAAAATTTGTCAATGAAGGCAATATGCCTAATATTGGTAAACTTATGGAGCGAGGAATATTTAGCAGGCTTGAAACGGTATTTCCTCCTCTTACCGCTGCTGCTTGGACTGCAATCGTGAGTGGTGCCGGTTCAGGAACACATGGTGTTCCCAGTCTTATGGTTAAGCATCTCGGTGAAGAACTCGATCATTGGCACACATCTTTTGACCGTAACGAGGTAACGTGCGAAACTCTTTGGGACGTTGCAAAGCGTCAAGGAAAGAAAAC
>JAGPEW010000007.1 GCA_018056825.1 Candidatus Sordicultor aquaticus | reverse complement strand
GAGCTATTTCTCCCACTTTTCTTTTGTCTATATCCGGGCAATCAGAAGCAAAAGTAACATCAATAGCGATACCTATCTGGGGGGCTACACCAAAAGCACTGGTTCTAGCTCCTCGTAACCCCAACTCTTCTTGCACTGTGCTCACTCCATAGACAGCACAATGCAGTTTATCTTTCTCTAAAGAGCGCAGGACTTCTCCTACTACAAATACTCCTACTTTATCATCAAATCCTTTCCCTGCCACTCTAGTACCCAAAAGAGGCTCAAAACCCACCTCAAAAGTAATAGGGTCTCCCACAGTAACCTTTTCTAACGCTTCTTCTTTACTTTGAGCACCAATGTCTATCCATTGCTCCTCAATCTTTGCTACTTTCTGCCGTTCTTTCTCCTCTAAGAGATGAATGGGTTTCTTACCTATTACTCCTGGTATCACTCCGGAAGAAGTATGAATTAGTACTCTTTTTCCCGGAAGGATGTGAGCATCAACTCCCCCTATTGTAGAAAAGTAGATATATCCCTGATCGTTTACATATTCCACCATCATTCCTATTTCATCACAGTGGCCAGCCAGCATAACTTTAACTTTTCCCTCCGGATTAACCACTCCAAAAGCGTTACCATGAACATCCTTATAGCATAGGTCTACCCGGTCTTTAACTCGTTCTAAAAAAACTTGCTGCACTTTTTCTTCAAAACCAGAAGGGCTGGGAGTACTAATCAAATTTTTTAGAAAATCTATCTGGTCTTCTTCCATAACATTTTCCTCCTCAATTATTAATTTCTATTAATTCTTCTTTAGCCAGGGCTAACTCCAAAACTTGATTAATATTTTCTACCAGGAAGAAATTCATCACTTTTTTAACTTCTTCCGGCACTTCTTGCAGATCTTTCTCGTTTTCCCGAGGTAAAATTACTTTTCTAATCCCTGCCCGATAAGCAGCTAAAACCTTTTCTTTCACCCCACCAATAGGTAATACTTTACCAGTAAGAGTGATTTCCCCAGTCATAGCCAGGTCATGACGAACAGGCACTCGAGCTAAAGTGGAAATCATAGACACTACCATAGTAATCCCTGCTGATGGCCCATCTTTAGGTATTGCACCAGCAGGAACATGCACATGAATGTCATTTTTTTCGTAAAAATCAGGGGGAATATTCCATTCTCCGGCTCGAGCCCGAACGCAAGAGAGAGCAATTTTAGCTGATTCCTGCATAATTTCTCCCATATTTCCAGTCAAAAGCAGATTTCCTTTACCGGGTAAAACTACCGTTTCTACAAAAAGTATTTCTCCTCCACTTTCCGTCCACGCTAAACCTGTGGCTACTCCTATTTCATCTTGTCTTTCCATTACCTCATCCAAAAATCGTCGAGGACCTAAAAATTCTCTCAGTTTTTCCTCATCTATTACAAAAGGACCCTGAGCTCCTTGAGCCACTTCTTTAGCTATTTTTCGGCAAACAGTAGCGATACTTCTCTCTAAATTTCGCACTCCTGCCTCTCTCGTGTATTCTCTAATTATCTTGCGAATAATATCTGCCTCTATAATCACATCTTCCACTCGAAGACCATTCTCCTCGCATTGTTTAGGTATAAGATATCGCTGAGCAATGGCTATTTTCTCCAAATCAGTATAACCAGAGAGAAAAATAATTTCCATCCGGTCTAAAAGAGGAGGAGGAATAGTATCTAAAACATTAGCAGTAGCAATAAACATAACTCGAGAAAGGTCAAAAGGAACATCTAAATAATGGTCTACAAAGCTATAGTTTTGCTCTGGATCTAAAACTTCTAAAAGAGCAGAGGCTGGGTCTCCTCTAAAGTCTGCACCTATTTTGTCTACTTCATCAAGCATAAAAACTGGATTGTTAGTTCCTGCTTTTCGGATGCCCTGGATTATCTTTCCCGGTAACGCTCCCACGTAAGTACGGCGATGACCTCTAATTTCTGCTTCGTCTCTTATCCCTCCCAAAGAAACCCGCACAAACTTTCTTCCTAAAGCTCGAGCAATAGATTTACCCAAAGAGGTTTTTCCCACTCCTGGAGGACCAACAAAACAAAGTATTGGTCCTTTAATATCTCTTTTCAACTTGTATACCGCCAAATACTCCAAAATCCTTTCTTTGACTTTTTCTAAATCGTAATGGTCCTCATCCAATATCTTTTTAGCTAAATCTATATCTAAGTTATCCTCAGTACTAACCTTCCAGGGAAGCTCAATTATCCAATCTAAGTAATTTCTAATTACTGGATATTCAAAAGAATTAGGAGAAAGACGAGAAAGCCTTTCTAACTCTTTTTCTGCCTCTTTCCGCACCTCTGGAGGCAAGTCCAAACTTTCTATTTTTTCCTTTAACTCTTTGATTTCGGAACTTTTCTCATCTAATTCCCCCAGCTCTTGCTGAATAGCTTTTAGCTGCTCTCGTAAGAAATATTCTCTTTGAGTTTTAGCCATTTCTTGCTGCACTTGAGATTGGATTCGACTACCAATTTGAAGTATTTCTAACTCCCGAGTAAGATAAAAACTTAATTTGGTAAGTCTGGTAGATAAATCAGGAGTAGACAAAAGCTCCATTTTACTTTCTACATCTAAATTGAGATTAGAAGCTATAAAATTAGCTAAACGAGAGGGCTTATTAATATTTAAAGCAGTTATAAAAGCTTCCCGAGGAAGATAAGGGGCTAATTCCACTACCTGTTGGAAAAGGCTAACTACATTTCTTACTAAAGCTTCTACTTCATCAGATTTAGTCTCTTCCTCTTTTATTATTTCTATCTTAGCTACGGGATACGGTTCCCATCTAACCCATTCTTTAACTCGAAACTTAACCAATCCCAGAATCAAAACTTGTACTGCATCTTCAGGAAGTTTAATAAGACGAGAAACCTTTCCTATTACTCCTATTTCATAAAAATCTCCGGGAGACAATTTTTCTCCCTTTGCTTCTCCACGTAATGAAATTACCCCTAAAATTTTTTTATCTAAAACTGCATCATTTATCAGCTTTACCCAAGGTTCTCCTGTTACTACCCAAGGTAGAGCAATTTCAGGAAAAAGAACATTATCCTTGAGAGGCAAAATAGGTAATTCTTCGGGAAACTCATTTTCCTTATTCTCTTCTAAAGAGGGAGAGTTTTCCTGAAAACTATTTTTTTCTTCTTCAGTTAACCCCTCTTCTAAAATAAACCAAGCATTATTCCATTCCATCTTTATATGTCTCCTAAGTTATGGAAATTTTTCTTTCTTTAATATTTTTTAATCCTTCAATAATCAGAAAACCATTGGAGTACTTAGCTTTAACTTCTTCTACTTCCTCAGGTAAATTGATTTCTCGATAGAAAGGACCAAAATGAATCTCCATTAAATAATAATCTTCTTTAGCAGAATATGGCGGCTCTTTCCTTTGACCACTAACTTTGAGCTTTTTCCCTTCTACTGTAACTTCTACATCCTGAGGAGAAACGCCAGCTAATTCCACTATCACCACCACATGGTCAGGGGTTTCAAAAATATCACAGTAAGGCACCCAAGTTTCTTCCCCAAACTCGGTAAATCCTGCTTTCCCTTCCGAAATATGTTTCATAAACTTCTGCATTTCTTTTTGAAAATAATTAACCTCTTCCCACCAATCATTAAAGTCTCTCTTCATGACTTCCTCCTAAAATACCACTAATAGTCTCTGTAAATAATAAATCCCTGAGGAAGAATCTACTTCTACTCTCACCAGATTGTTACCTAATTTCAGGTAATCGGCAATGTAAACCATCTGAGCTTCAGCTGGAGCAACTCTTCCTTCTGCAACTCTACCCGAAAAGACCAGTTGGTCGTTGAGGAAAATTTTAATAAATACCTCATCTTGAGCCTTCCCCCACAAGTATAAAGCTCCAACACGGAGAGGTTGGGAAAGAGAAAATCCCACTTCTACAAACTCTCCACCAGATAAAGAAAGAACTCGGGCAGGATTAACCGCATAACCAGAGAGTAATTCTCCTCGATAAGTTAAATGATCAAAATTAGTATAAGGCTCACCAGAAGTAAAGTCGAGAAAATACAACCCCTCTTTAGGGTAAACTTCTAATCCACTGATTGTCCCATAAGCATAATCTTCCGAGGGAAGGAGATTTCTTGCCCCGGCAAAAGACACTTTAATCTCTACCATTTCTTGTCCTGCTACCTGGGGAGCATATAAACGATTAGTAGCTATACCTGCACTATTAGTATAAGTTATTTCTTTTTCCCAGCTACCAATACTGGTTTCCCACCGGATGCTCCTTCCTTCTACCGGTTCTCCTCGCAAATCTCGGAGCTCAGCTTGAAAATCAAGTACCTCACCCCCCGCTATTTGAAAAGATTTGGGGGTAAGAGTAATAGTGGTTTGTATTTTTTCAGGATTGACCAGAAAATGAAGCTCTCCCTCAGCTTCCTGATAGACCATATCACCAGGAAAACGAGCTTTTAATATCACTTCTGTGCTCTCTACCAAGGAAGGAGCACTATACCAGACCTCAGCCATACCCGAAGTAGAAGTATAAGTTTCATAACTATCCAGAGTTCCTTGGTTAACTTCCCAGTAGATTGGTCGGTTAAACAAAGCATTACCTCCTTCATCAGATAAGAAAGCTCGTATCTTTAGCTTTCCTCCTGCAGGAATCTCATTAGGTATTTGGTCAAAAGAAATAAAAGAAGGAGATAACTCTCTTTCTTTAGTGGCTATCTGGATTCTACAATAGTGCAAAGGTACAGGATATCCCAAAATTTCTTCCATCCGAGAGGGATTTTTCATAATCTCTACCAGTAAACGGTCGGGTATTATTCGGTCAGAAAGTATCATTAAAAATCTTTCTACCCCTTCTGGCCCAGAAACCACCCCATAAATTTTCCGTTGTGCTCCTTCTGCTATAAGTTCGTTGTTTTTAATGATACGCGCTCTCCCATCCGGGGTATAATCAAATATGCTAACATAGCCATCTCTAGAACTACCATATTGTAAAACAATGTTTTCTCCAGGATAATAAAGACCCCACTCTCCCTTGTCCGGAAGCAAAAATAGAAAAGGAGAAAGAGGCAAAGAATCAATTCGACTCATTTCCGAAGAGGAAACCTCAAATTGGAAAGTTTGAGCTCCCACTACACTGTTAACCAAGAAAAAAATAAGTAGTAAAACCCCTCCAACTTTTTTCACTTCCATTCCTCCTTAGGTTTTTCTATACTTTCTCCGCTCTCTAAAACCAGAGAGGAGAAATCTTCCTTTTTAACATCTGTTCCAATACGACAATTTCTACCCACTATTGCCCCGGGAGGAATATGAGCATTTCTCCCCACTACAGTTAAACCGCTTCTAAGCATGTCGGGAATTACTCGGTTAGGACGTAAATCTTCTCCATATCCCACTCGGGCTTTTTGGCCTACTATTATATTCTTATCCAAAATGGCTCTATCTACTATAGCCTCTTCCTCAATCCTAGTATCGCTCATTACAATAGATTGGCGAATTTCTGCACCTCTACTAACATAAACTCCGCTAAAAATTACCGAATCCTCTACACTCCCATCGATGATAGCGCCACTACCTAACAAGCTACGTCTAACTTTGGCTCGATAGCTCATTTTTACCGGTGGGCGGTCTTCAATGAAAGTATATATAGGCCATTGCTTATCATAAAGGTCAAGAGCAGGAGATGACCCCAGTAATTCCATATTAGATTCCCAATAAGCATCTATAGTTCCTACATCTTTCCAGTAACCAGAAAAACGAAATCCATAAACTTTCCTCTCCCTTACCATTCTAGGTATAATATCTTTACCAAAATCAAAAGAGGTATCCTCCCGGAGAGCTTCTTCTTCTACTTCTTCCTCTAGAACATGGCGATTAAAAACATATATTCCCATATTTATCAAATTACTGCGAGGATGAGGAGGCTTCTCTTCAAAATCAGTTACCCTCCCTTGTTCATCAAGAGATAATACTCCAAAGCGATGAGCTTCTTCCCAGGGAACCTCTATGACTCCTACAGTTAAATCTGCTCCCCTCTCTTGATGGAAATGAATCAAGTTACGATAATCCATTTTATATACATGGTCTCCAGAGAGAACAAGAACCAAACGAGGATCGTGGTCTCGAATAAAACGGAGATTTTGGTACACCGCATCTGCTGTTCCCCGATACCAGTGAGTCACAACATCACTTATATAGGGTTGAAGAAGAAAAACTCCTCCTTCCATTCGGTCTAAATCCCAGAACTTGCCAATTCCAATATGCTCATGAAGAGAGCGAGGATTATACTGGGTAGGAATACCTATACAATATAGACCAGAATTAACACAATTACTCAAGGGGAAATCAATAATTCGGTACTTACCACCGAAAGGTACTGCTGGCTTGGCCCTCTTTTCTGAAAGAATGTCTAATCTTTTACCCTCCCCTCCTGCCAAAATTAGAGTTAAGACTTCTCTCTTGTACACTCTTGTTCCCCCTTTGTCAAAACTCGTAAAATACTATGTATCAAATATAGAAAATGTTGCCGAAAGCTCTCTTTTTGAGATGATGGATTATCTTCTCCTAACCACCAAAACCAATCACTACCCTCTGCCTGATATATAAGGTCTCGGCTCCTCTCCCTCTCTTCTTCTGATAAATATTCCTTTTCCCTATCCCAGAGTTCCCTAATTCGCCGCAACTCTTCCCAAGCCCAATTTTTCTCCGGATGGCCAATCCAAGTGTTCAAATTACCATAAATCCAAGAACCAGGAGCAACGCGAGAAAGAGAAGGAAGGAAAGAAAAACTTTGCAAGTACTCCTGAGGAGTAATAGTTACGAATTCTTTACTTTCTGAAAGTGCCTGGTAAAGAGAAGTAATAAAAGGCAATCCATTGTCTACATAGTATTCCCAAGCATTTTCTCCATCTAATACTACATTCACTAAATAAGGTCGATCATCAGGAAGTGCTTCTTTTATGTCCCTCAAATGATTAATAAAATCCTTTACTGCTTCTTGAGGGGAAAGATGCTGATAAATAAACCCTATTAAGTCTGATAATCCGGTATCTCGGAAGAAAATAGCCATATCTTTTTCCCCTTTCTTCCAGAGATGGGGAAGATAAAGTTCCGCCCAAGCAGTTTCTTTCTTCATTCCCAAAGAGCGAAACAGAATGTCCTCTCCTGTAGCTAACCACTTGACCCCTTCTTGGGTAGCTAAGGAGATAGCATCCTCGCTCACCGCTCCTTCTGAAGGCCACATCCCTATAATATCAGAACCCCATACTTCTCGAGAAAAATCTCTACCCCTTTTTATTTGTTCTCGAGCGTCTTCCGGAAAAGAAAAACGATTAGGCAAAAGAGTAGTTGGGTTACATTCCCTAGCTACGTCTGTATTTATAAGAAGAGGCAAAATAGGATGATAAAGAGGAGAAAAAGAGATTTCTATTTGTTTATTTTTTAATAATTTTCGATAACAAGAAAAAATTTCTTTAAATACTTCCTCAGTGGCTTTCCATATTTTCTCTTTGTCTTCTTCTCTATAATTTCTACCTCGCTCCCATAATTCTCGACCTATTGGATTTTCTTCTCGCCATAAAGGATCAAACCAGATAAGCTGGTAGAGGACTTGAAGGTCCAAAAAATCCTGAGAGGTAAAAGATTCCCAAGGCTTTTCTTTCAATTCCGCAAAACGAGGCCACTTCTCATAGGTGCGAGGAGAAGAAACAACAAAGAATTTTTCCTTTATTAATTTTTTATCTTCCTCGCTAATGGCAGAGGCTTTCTTTTTAGCCAATTTCATTACCAGATCTTCTTCGCCTTCCAGATAAAGCTGAAATTGCCGAAGGAGGCAAGGAGCAAAGTTAAAAGTAATCCGGAGAGAAGGAAACTTCTCCACCAATTTTGCCATAAAAAGATAATCTTTAGTGGCGTGCAATCTTACCCAGGGAAAATCAAAAACTTTTTTTTCTTCATTCCAATAAAAAGGTTGATGCATATGCCATATAATATTGACCATCAACTTCCCGACCATTAATTTCACCTCAATCTATTTTTATTATATCAGCTTCGATTATTTTCCCCTCTCTTATCTCTAGAAAACCAAAAGAAAAATAGGGAGCAAACACCCAATCAGTAGGACTACCCGGGTTAAAATATAGCACTTGCTCCTGCCACTCTTTATGAGGTTGATGAGTATGACCATACACTATCACTTTAACATTTTCACCGCTAAATAATTTCCCTACTCTTTCTTCTATACCTGAAGGAGGCCCTCCCCCATGAGTAAGTCCTATCCTAACTCCTTCTACTTCTAGAATTTCTTTATCAAGAAGTTTTTCCCGAACCAAGGAAGAATCCATATTGCCTCTCACTGCTTGCACTGGAGCATAATTCATTAATTCCTCTATTAACCACCACTCTGTTATATCCCCAGCATGGAGAATAAGAGAAACCCCTCCTAAAAAATTAAGCAGATAAGGAGGAAGATTTCTCCCCCGCTGAGGAATATGAGTATCAGAAATTACCGCTATCTTCATTCTCTTTCACCATTTTAATTTTATTACAATTTTGCTTTTTCTAAAATACTTTCCTTTTCCCAGTTAAACCTCCTTCATAAGTTTTTCGCTCCATAACTCTTTCCGCTGCCTTAACTGTATTAGCCATAAGCATAGCAATGGTCATAGGACCTACTCCTCCAGGAACGGGACTGAGGTAAGAAGCCACTTCCTTTACTCCTTCAAAATCTACATCTCCTACTGTTTTATCTCCTACTCTATTAATTCCCACATCCACTACTATTGCACCTTCCTTTATCATATCTTTAGTAATCAAACGAGGAGAGCCACAGGCAGCAATTAAAATTTCCGCCATCTGAGTGTAACTGGAAAGATTGCGAGTACCAGTGTGGCACACAGAGACAGTAGCATTAGCTCCTTTACCCTTTTGAACTAACATCATTGCTAAGGGTTTACCCACAATGTTACTTCTACCCACAATTACTACGTTTTTCCCTTCCGGGGATAAATTATAGCGTAATAATAGCTCTTGTACTCCCCAAGGAGTGCAGGGAAGAAAAATTGGATCACCAATCATCAATCTCCCCAGATTGTAAGGATGAAAACCATCTACATCTTTTTCTGGAGAAATATGATATAAAACTTCTTTTTCTTGGATATGAGAGGGAAGAGGAAGCTGCACCAATATCCCGTGAATACGTTCGTCCTGGTTTAAGCTATTCACCAACTTTATTACTTCTTCCTGAGAGGTGCTAGCAGGTAAACGATGCTGAATAGAATAAATACCCAATTTTTCGCAGGCTCTTTCTTTATTGCGCACGTATATCTGACTGGCTGGATCATCTCCTACTAAAACCACTGCTACACCAGGTTGGTAACCCCGTTCTGTAAGATAATTAATGCGAGGTTTAAGCTCTTCTTTAACTTCGGCTGAAACCTTTTTCCCGTCTAAGATTTGAGCACTCATTTTTTTCCTCCTTTTTTGTTTAAAAATCGTTCTATATTATCTCTTGTGGAATTAAGCACTCTACAAGAGGGAAAATCTATGTCTTGCAGCAATTTTCGGGCCTCTTCGAATTCCCCCACTTCTTCACAGAAATGAGCATCACTTGATACCACTACCCATCCCCCTTGTTCTTTTACCTCCTGAGCAATTAAGCGACAGTTTTCCTTGCTACCCCTTCTGCTTACAGCAAAAGAGCTATTGTTAATCTCTATAATTTTCCCCCGATTAACTGCTTCTTTTACCACTTTTTCATAATCCAGAGGATAACGAGGATTTCCAGGATGAGCAATAATATCTACTAAAGGGTTTTCTAACGCCCGAAGGAGAGCTTTGGTGTTTACCTCTCGAGAAGCGGGAGGAAAAACTTGAGGATGAAAAGAAACTATAACAATATCTAATTTCTTCAATATCCCTTCCTCCAGCCCTAATTTGCCTTCTTCATCCACTATATCTACCTCTGCCCCAAAACAAATTTTTATTCCTTCTATCTCCCGAGGAAAATGACCCCGGGCCTCGAAGTAAATAGGAGAAGGACCACCAGGCATCTTGGGACTGTGGTCGGTTATTGCTACCACTTCCAATTTTTTCCTCTTTGCTACCTTAGCTATCTCCATCACTGTGCTATATCCATGACCACTAGCTACGGTATGAGTATGTAAGTCTCCCACTAAATTCAGATTAATCACCTCACTAATTTCCCTTAGAAAGCAACTTCCACATCTGGCTATCAAAATCCACTACTGGTGGATCACTCCACAAATCTAAGCCTCGCAACCAAGCATTGTAGGAAACAAGATATCTCATCAAAGTCATTATCTCTCCTGCGGTCCTAAGGTCAGGTGAATAATATTCCCATTCTAGAAAAATTTTCTCTTCTTCTTTTAATTTATTCTCCACCACCTGATATTCTATCTCTCTTATTTTTTCCCAGGAGCCAGAGGCAGGAATTAATTTCTCCTGGGAAAATAGGTCTATTTTCTTAAGAGTAGTAGGAAGACTAAATTTAATTTTGTTAACCTTTTTGCCTTTTACTAAAACAAAAATAGAATTATCAGACAGAAATAACTGGTTTTCGCGCATCATAGAAAAATTAAAAGCCCGGAACTCTATTTTCCCCTTTTCCCCACAACTATATTCCAGAAGAGAAATAAAACATTGTAGTACAGAAAGAATAAAACTATTATCTACCAAAAAATTAACTCTCCCTATCCCTTTCTCCTCTATTTCTTTAAAAAAAAGAGAGAGAATAGCTGCTTCTTTTCGGAGATAGTCACTATTTTTAAACCCTTCCTCCATTTCCTCCACTGGTAAGTGGAGGCTAATCAATGGCAGGTAAAGAAAAGCACTCCTCTGCCAAAAATAATGATGATAAATTTCAGTAGGCAAAAAGGGGAGAAAGAGAAGTCGAGCAGTCTGAGCTAATATCCCATAGTTACTACCTATCAATACCTTTTCCCACTGGGGGAAAGAAAAAGCTAAAAGCAAAAGCTGTAACTCCTCTAGTGGCCGAGCTAACACCACCAGGACAGTATCCTTAGGAGGCAGATTTTCTTTCCAATAGAGAAGGAGATCTAGTCCTGAACTATCAACAAAACCTACGAACTGCTCTCCAGGATTTACTTCTTTCCCTAAAAAGTTCCGAAGGGAAGAAATTATCTCTGGAGAAGACAGAAAAACCAGATTTTTCTTCCCTCCTAAAACTGCTCGATAAAAATTAAAGAATTGTTCTAAAATTATATCCTCTTCTTCTAAAAGGAGAGGCAATCTTTCTAAAAGTTCAAACTTCTCTTTTTCAGGAAAAAAACCATTTTTTTTCCCCGTGGAAAAGACTAAGCTCTTTTTTCTTTTCGCCATAATCCATATTTTATGCTATCAGTTAGTGCTTGCCAACTGGCCTCAATTATATCGGCAGACACTCCTACCGTCCCCCAGGAATCTAGTCCATCGGTAGATTGAATTAAAACTCGAATACGAGCTCCGGTTCCTTCTCTCTCATTCAAAACTCGCACTTTATAATCTGACAACCTAATTTCTCTCAATACTGGATACATTTCTTCCAGCGCCTTTCTCAAGGCATTGTCTAAAGCATTAACCGGGCCATCTCCTTCTGCTGCTGTATGAATCATACTTTCATTTACCTTTACTTTAATAGTAGCTTCAGCAACGGTGTCTTCCTCTCCTCTTTTTTCCACAATTACTCTAAAACCCTCCAGGTCGAAAAACTCGGCTTTTTCTCCTAAAGCTTCTCGCAACATAAGTTCAAAGGAGGCATCTGCCGCTTCAAACTGATAGCCATAGTTTTCCGCCTCTTTGATTCTTTGTACCAAATTGAGTAATCGAGGATCTTGAGGGTCTAATTCTATTCCCACTTCTTTAGCTCGGTAAATAAGATTACTTTTTCCCGCCTGCTCTGACACTAAAATCCTTCTTGCATTACCCACCGACTCAGGAGGAACATGTTCATAAGTAGCAGGATAGCGAGAAATGGCACTAACGTGAATACCTC
>JAGPEW010000218.1 GCA_018056825.1 Candidatus Sordicultor aquaticus | reverse complement strand
CTCAAAGAATGAATCAGGTCGAAAAAATATTATGTCCGGTGTGTCAAGTAAGTTTTGTTTTTCGGGAAGAAAAAGAAATAGGAAAAAAAATAGTTTGCCCAGTGTGTGGTGCAGTTTTAGTCTTAGAAAAAGATAACGATAACTGGATAGCCAAAAGACCTAAAGACCTAACCCCGGAAGAAGAAATAAGAGCGAGAATGGAAAACTTTGCTCGACTGCGCGGTTATAAATTTAATGAGCTTAAAGAGCCCCTAGTAGAAGGACTACTGAAAAAATATGAGCGCTATGGAGATTTTTACTGTCCGTGCAAAATAGATAACATTCCCGAAAATGTATGCCCATGCTTAGAGACCAGACAGGGTAGCGTAGAGCGCAACGGGCGCTGCCATTGCGGATTATTCTGGAAATAGGGGGTATTCCCCCCTATTTCCTTCCTACCACTAAATATAGTTCTTGATTATCAATCACCTGAGTTATCTCCAAACCTCGCTCTTTTAGCTTCTGAGATAGCTCTTCCCCGGGAGGAAGCAGAAAAGCTCGAGGAGCTCCGTTTCCACGGTGTCGTTGGTTAATGGTTTCTCGGCTTTCAGGGTGAGCAATAGCCAGCTCTCCCCCTTCTTTTAAGTGAGAAATTAAATTGCGGAGAGCTAAATCCTCATTCCCAAAATGAGGAAAAGAAGAATAAACAATAATCAGGTCATACCTATAGTTAGAGCTATATCTTTCTGCGCTTCCCTGATGATATTCAATTCCTTTCTCTCCAAACTTTTCTTGCGCTACCCTTAACATTTCTTCAGCTATATCTAACTCTACAATTAAACCAGAGGAGCCTATCCTCTCTCGCAAAAAAGGAATTAATACCCCTGTCCCTGAACCTACGTCAAGAACAGTAGAAGAAGGAGGAATGGTAAGAAAAGATAAAAGATAGCGAATTTTGTCTGGAGAAGAAAAAGAACGTTCATCCCACTTCCTAGCTAAATGATTAAAGGCCTCTCGTATTTGTTGCTCTTCGCTGCTCAAAACTTTCCACTCCTTTCACTATCAAGGGAATTAAAACCATCTGAATAGCTATTCCCGGAAGAGAAACTACAAACAAAGTGTTTAAAACTGAAATAAAGGAGAATTGTTTACCCAGAACTAAGGCAATCAAAATCCAGTTACCCAAAATAGAGATTAATCTTCCCCCTAAAAGAGAAACCAGCAAAGAAGGGAAAATACCCCACCGCTTTTTATGATATAAAAAGAAGAGTAAAGCCCCATATCCTCCTAGCTCCCCCATCATAACTAAAAAATTAGGAAAAGGGGGCATACCGGTAAGTAAAAAATTGAGGGGAGGAAGGATAAAGCCTAACAAAAAAGCAGCACCTCCCGAGGAGAGAAAAAAGCCTCCCAAAAGAGGAGATAAGTGAATAGGCAAGAAAACCGCTCCAGGGATACCGGTCAGATGGAAAAGGGAAGGCAAAGCTACTCCTGCGGCGATTAATAGAGAAAGTTTAGTCATTTCCTGAGTCTTCATTTACTCAAACTGCTCCCTTAAAGATAAATATGCAACATAAATACACCTCTAAGCGATCTTGTACTTTTTTATAATTTCTTACCTCCCTCTACCATCCTGTTTATGCATTATTAACAGGGAGAGCCCGGCATCCTCTATCTTAAAAAACTATTTGCACTTTTAGATGGTCTTTATTGTTCAAGACATCATCCATAGCTTTGCCAAAATCAGCCAAAGGATAAGTAGCAGAAATCAAGTCGTTTACTTTCACCTTGCCACTTTCTAAAAGATTTAGAGCATACTGCATAGTCTTTTTAACAGCATAAGAACCGATAATATGTAAATCTCTCTGGAAAACCTCATAAGGGTCAATGGCTATAGTAGAATTTCGAGGAGCAACTCCAAAGATTAAAAAAGTGCCATCTGATTCGACAAACTCCAGCTCTTTTTCCATAACTTGAGGGATTCCTGTAGCATCTACCACTATCTCAAACCCCCAAGGAGCAATCTCTTTTAGCCTTTTCCCTTCTCTACCATCGGCTAAAATTACTTCCTGTGCTCCTAATTCTTTAGCTAAGTTTAGTTTTTTCTCGCTTACATCCACTACCGCTATTTGAGAGGCTCCACTTACCTTAAACAAAGATAAAAGCAAAAGCCCAATAGCTCCTGCTCCAAAGATAAGCACTTTTTCTCCTGGCTGAATATTACTTCTCCTCACCCCATATACCACACAGGAAAGAGGCTCAACCAGCGCTCCTTCTGAAAAACTGAGATGAGAAGGAAGATGAAAAACACATTTTTCGGGGACAGCTACCAATTCAGCAAAAGCACCGTTTCTCGTTACTCCTACCGCTTGCAGGTTGAGACAATGATTGTTTTTGTTTATTTTGCAAAAATAACAACGATCACAAAAAATATTGGGGTCAGCAGTAACTCGGTCTCCAAGTTTAAATTGAGTAACTTCACTCCCCACTTTTACCACTTCTCCAGAAAATTCATGTCCTGCTACTATGGGAAAATCGGAAAAATATTCAGCCCGAAAAATATGGACGTCTGTCCCGCAGATTCCTGCTGCCTTTACCCGCACTAGAACTTCATCTGGATTAATATGAGGTTCTTCAATCTCCCGTATTGCCCACTGTTCTTTTTTCTCGAATACGCAAGCTAACACTTTCTTCACCTCTTGTTAGAATAGACGCTCATGCTGCCTGCAGCACCAGATG
>JAGPEW010000217.1 GCA_018056825.1 Candidatus Sordicultor aquaticus | reverse complement strand
CTATAATGGTGAACAGTAATCCAGAAACAGTAAGCACTGATTATGATACTTCAGATAAATTGTTTTTTGAGCCAGTGTACTTAGAGGATGTTCTCAATGTGGTGGAGAAAGAAAACCCTAAAGGGGTCATCCTTCAACTGGGAGGGCAAACCCCTCTTAATCTAGCTAAGGGCTTAGAAAGAGCAGGAGTAAAAATTTTAGGGACTTCTCCTGAAAGCATCGATATAGCTGAAGACCGAGATCGATTTAAAGAATTAGTTAGTAGAGTGGGATTGAAGCAACCTCGCAGTGGAATAGCTACTTCTTTTGAGGAGGCTCATTTAGTTGCTTCTCAAATTGGCTATCCGGTTATGGTGCGTCCCTCTTATGTGTTAGGAGGGAGAGCAATGAGGATAATTTACAGCGAAGAAGAGCTAAAAGATTTTGTTTCGCAGGCAGTAGAAGTTTCGGCTGGACACCCCATTTTGATTGACAAGTTTTTAGAAGATGCGATAGAGCTAGATGTTGATGCTATCAGTGATGGAGAAATTACTATTATTGCCGGTATAATGGAGCATATTGAAGAAGCAGGCATTCACTCTGGGGACAGTGCTTGTGTTATACCTCCTTTTTCCTTGAGCGATGAATTAATCGAAAAAGTAAAGCAGATTACCTATATCTTAGCTCGAGAACTCAAAGTAATAGGACTTATGAATGTTCAATATGCAGTTAAAGACGATGAAGTTTTTGTGTTAGAAGTGAATCCCCGTGCTTCTCGGACTATCCCCTTTGTGAGCAAAGCTACAGGAGTGCCTTATGCTCGTCTGGCTTCTCAGGTAATGGCAGGAAGGAAACTACAAGAAATTGGCTTGACTCAAGAGGTAACTATAGATTATTTTGCAGTAAAAGAAGCGGTCTTTCCTTTTCGTCGTTTTCCCGGAGTAGACCCGGTATTAGGACCGGAGATGCGCTCTACAGGAGAAGTGATGGGAATCGATAACGATTTTGGGATGGCTTTTGCCAAATCCCAAATTGCTGCTCAATCTCGTTTGCCTTTAGAAGGAACAGTATTCATTAGTGTTAAAAATCGAGATAAAAGAAATATAATTTTCATAGCTAAAAAGCTCCGGGACTTGGGATTTAAAATTGTAGCTACTCGAGGAACAGCTAAGGTTCTAAACAATAATGGTATCCCAGTAGAAGTAGTAGCAAAAGTAGGAGAGGGACGACCCAACGTAGTGGATATGATTAAAAACCGGGAAATAGACTTAATTATTAATACTCCTTCAGGGGGACGGGCTCAACTGGAAAGTAGTATTATTCGCAAAGAAGCAATTATTCGCGATATCCCCTTTGTTACTACTGTCTCAGGTGCAGAAGCCACGGTTTACGCTATAGAGCGTCTCAAATCTGGTTTCATAACGGTTAAATCTATTCAAGAGCATCATCAAGAGATTTTAAAAAAACAGGGTATTACTCTTACCCTGAGAAAAGATTGATGTTCGAAGTTGATATTAATATTTTAAAGACAGTGCTTATAAGAGCCTTAAACATTGCTATTATTATAGGTGTCTCTTACTTTATTTTATTGACCAGTGAGAGATTGATAAGAAAGCTCCTAACCTGGGAGAACAAATATACCAGCCGGCAAGAAGTCGCTCGTCGGATTAACACTTTAGTTCCTCTTCTGCAGAGCCTGCTGAAATATGTGGTTATTTTTTTCGCTACTATTTTAATTCTTGGCCAATTAGGGGTTGATGCTAAAGCAATTTTAGCTGGAGCAGGAATTGTGGGTATTGCCGTAGGTTTTGGTGCTCAAACTTTGGTCAAAGATATTTTGACCGGAGTTTTTCTCCTTTTGGAAGATAGCATTTCAGTAGGAGATACGGTGCAAATTGGTGATATTACTGGCACAGTAGAAGATATAGGACTGCGGGTGACTCGGATTCGTCCTTTTTCTGGAGCTCTTATTGTTATCCCCAACGGGGAGATTTCTCGTATTGCTAATTACAATCGGGGTTTCACTCGAGCAATTGTAGAGGTAGGAATAGCATTCGAGGCAGATATAGACCGAGCTATAAGCATTTTAGAAGAAGTAGCGGAAGAATATAGGAGAGAATACCCATACAGGATTTTAGAGCCAGCCACTGTCCATCGAATAGTCCGATTAGATTCTTCCAGTGTAGTTTTGAGATTGGTGCTCAAAGTAGCTCCCAATGAGCATTGGGGGGTAGAAAGAGATATGCTCTATCTCATAAAGAAAGCTTTTGACCAAGAGAAAATAGAAATCCCTTACCAAAAACATATTGTATATATAAGAGAAGGTTAACTTTTTTGCGTATCCCGTAATCTACCGTGATCATAAAGGGAAGCCTTTCCTTTATGCCTCTAGTTCTCTAGTAATGAGACTGGTCATTGTATTGGATGATAAACCCAGACTTCTTTAAAATATTATAAAACCATGATAAAGTGAGTTTATGGCTAATCTAAGGATATCTGAAGAGCAATTACAAGAATTGATATATGAATACCAGAAGACCAAAGATAAAAAAGTCGCTGTTAGCCCAAGTTGCAGATTTTTACCAGAAAATTCTGACAGCCTACGGCGTAAGAAAAAGGCACAGGAGATAGAACAATAAGGGGGTTTACCCCCTTATAACCCCCGAAAAAGCAAAAGAAAAAATGAAAACTCAAAAAGCAAACAAATAGTACTGTGGGAAAAGCTCCACCACTACGCTGGGGAA
>JAGPEW010000216.1 GCA_018056825.1 Candidatus Sordicultor aquaticus | reverse complement strand
TAATGCAACCAGTTTAGAAAAATTGGGAGATAAACTTTTCCCTCACCGGGGCATCATCTGGGGGGTGCTGGGATTGGTGATTTTTATTTTTGCCCACCCCCATTACCCTTTGTTTAGTTGGGGAATAGCTTTAATATGCTTAGGAGAGGGGCTAAGAATCTGGGGAACAGGTTACATCAAAAACTATCGTGGCTCTATGCAAGAAGTAGAAAAGCTCACCGCTGCCGGCCCCTACGCTTATCTGCGCAACCCTCTCTATGTAGCTAATGGGATAATCGGAACTGGCATAGCTATCATCTCTGGTCTGTGGTGGTCAATAATTCTATTCTGGTTTACTTTTTACCTTTTATATTTCCCGATTATCCGAGCTGAAGAGAACTTTTTAGAAAAGAAATTTGGAGCAACTTACAGGAACTATACCCAAGAAGTGCCTCGTTTCTTTCCCCGCTTTTCCCCTTATCCGGAGAGGAACGGAATGTTTTCCTGGAGAGTAATTGGGGAAAAAGAAATAACCACTCTCCTTACTCTGGGAGTTGTTATTCTTCTCTTTTATCTCCGGGGTTTTGGGTTTTTAAAAATACTAAACCGCCTGTTCCTCGGGTTTTAAGTCAATAGCCAGTTTTACTTCTTTTACAGTTACCCCGGTCTGGCGCTCAATCTTTTCCTTTACTTTATTTTGAACCAGGGGAGAAAGCTCGGGGATAGAAGCTTCCGGTTTTACTGCCAGATGGAGAATTAAACGAGCTTCATTCCCCACTTTTTCCACTTCAGCCTGAGATTGCAAAATTTCATCAAAACCCCGTAGAGCTTCTTGGGTCAAGGATTGTAACGAGTTAAAAGAGACTTTTATATCTCCTTGCTCAGTATGGTAGAGGAGAGACTTCTCTGGTTTAGGTATTAACAGGCGAAAAACTAAAAAAGCTACCATAATAAGAACAACAGCTAAAATAACTCCTAAAATCTGGGAGAAGATATTCTGACTAAAAAATAGATAAGTAGCAACCACCCATTCTTGCAGGGTAAGAAGAGGCACCAGTTTGAAAGTTAAAGCTATTATCCCCAGGGCTTTGCCTATCAGAATTACTCCCACAATGAAAGTGAAAAACTTACCCCAAAAATTCATAGTAAACCCTCCCCTATCTTTATGGTTTTTTTTCTTTCAGCTCCTCAATCAAGCGAGAAGCTTCTGCCGAAGAGATATTCTCAAGCATCTCTTCATCAACTGCTTTACCTCTTTCCCTCAAAAGATTACGCAAAAAATCTTTCTGCTTTTGAGAAGCAGGACGAGGCAGAGCCTCTTCTTCCTCCTCTTGGTAAAGGTAAAGCCCCACTCCCAAGAGAGTGGCACATTTTTTCAGAGCATCGCTTGCCGCTGCTTTCAAATCATCTCCCAAATCAATGATATTTCCATCAGAGCTTAGAGAGATAATTTTAGAGCCAAACTGCTCCTTTGCCACTCCTCCGCAAGTTAGCCTCCCCAAAACCCACACATAACCGGCTTCCTTATCTATCCCTTTATCTTTCACTTCAAAAGACCATTCCCCTTCCCAGGCCTCGTTCAATCTTTGAATTACTGAAGCAGTTTCCAGATAATAAACTGTCTGTCCTTCTCTCCCCGGGCGAGCTTTTACTTCTTTTTTAGAGAATTTCTTCTCTAAAATCTCTCTATTTTTCATTCTCTCTCTCCTTCTAACATTTTCTGATAGAAACACACATCCATCCATCTACCAAATTTGAATCCCACTTCTTTCAAGACTCCCCGATATAGAAAACCCACTTTCTCATGGAGCCTGATGCTGGCTAAATTTTCTCGAGCGATAAAAGCTACCACCGAATGATAACCCAGCTTTCGAGCCTCTCCCATAAGGAAATTTAAAAGTTCATAACCAATATGCTGGCGACGAAATTCCTCTCTCACATATATAGAATCAGTAACCGTATACTGGTAGCCTTCTCTATCAGAATAGGAACTCAAGCACGCCCAAGCTATCACCAGCCCTCCTTCTTCTGCCACTAAAAGGGGGTATTTATCTCCGTGGCTTTCAAACCACTTCAGCTGCTCCTCAAAAGAACGGGGATAGAGATGAAAAGTAGAAATAGTTTTTAACACTGCTTGATTATAAATCTCGGTGATTGGTTGCAGGTCTTCTAATTGTGCTTTTCTTATAGTTAAAATTTTTTCTTCCATGGCTTTTATATTGTATATCTTTTTATCCTTTTTATAAAGATAGACCCTCATATTGTTTAAGCCATACCACATGAATTCAATATAATAAATCTTAGAGAAACAATAATGGTCTATCTTTTCAGCTGTTTGTTTTTCCAGTGCCGCAGGCACTGAGGAAAGTATTTTTTCCTTAATATGTATTTTCTTTTTTTCTCTTCGTTTTTAATCTTTTAGCGCCGCAGACTGTCTATCTTTTGGGGGTTATTAGGGGGTATTTTCCCCCTAATAGTAGGAAGACGCTCTTTCTTCCTCAACGCTGGGGTCTTTTTCCCAGCGTAATTATCAAGATTTTTTCTTATCTAATTTGCCTTTTCATCTTACGCCTTAGGCTGTCTGTTTTTTGGGGGTTATTAGGGGGTATTTTCCCCCTAATAGTAGGAAGACGCTTTTTCTTCCTCAGTTGTCTTTTTTTTTAGTCTTTTGTATTTTTGTTTCCTTCTTTTTGTCTTTGGGGGATTATAAAGGGGCACTCCCCTTTATAGTTCGGGGTTATAGGGGGTTTATCCCCTATT